>NZ_JBDPMC010000033.1:0-68443 GCF_039871625.1 Micromonospora sp. B11E3
GGCTTACCCGTCTCCCGCACGATCCGCACAGCGCCCTCACGGAACTCCCGGTCGAACCGTCTCCTCGTTTCAGCCATGACCATCTATCCCCTTAGGTCCGGCCTCCACGCTATCGGGGGAACCTCAGTCACGCCGACCGGATCTACGTGCTGCACCACGGTCGCCTGGTCGAGGCCGGCAGCCACGACGACCTCATGGCGACCGGCGGCCGCTACGCCGAGCTGTTCACCCTCCAAGCGGCCGGCTACGACGCCACCCCGGCCACCACCGGGCCGCTCCCCCGCCAGACGACGTCCGCCTGAAGCCGGCCACCCGACACAGGTTCGGCAAGACTCAGCTCGGCCGCGACCAGAGGCGAATTCGGTCACGACCCACAACCGAAACGGGTCCCGGGCCACTCCTGGTGTTACGGGAGGCCGGGTTGCGGAGCGAACGAGAGTACGTCACCCAGCAGCCGATACCTTCGTCCGGCTCCGACGACCGCACCATACAGATTGGGACAGGCAAAACCCCCACACCAGCATCGTGCTCGCCGGGCACCAAAACTACGTCAACGGCCTGGCCTGGGCACCCGACGAACGCAGCCTGGCCAGCTGCTCAGCCGACTGGACCATCCGCATCTGGGACCCGGCCGACAACAGCACCACGGCGCGCGTCCTCACGGGCCACGACCGGCGAGTACGCGCCGTCGCCTACTCACCCGACGGCGTGGCGGGAGTCGTCAAAACCCCTGAAACTCGACATTCTCGGACGTGACTGCGATCTACTTCTACAACGACTTGATTCGGCCTAAGACAGACTTCGATGGGAATTCGCCGGGCGGCTATTGTCTCGATGGAATTAGTGGCTGTAACATCCCAGGTGTCTGACCTGCCAACGTCAACGAACCCCACCAGGGGGAGTTGCCGCCTGCCCGGCTGTCGCTACCCGGGCACTGTCGAGAAAAGGAGACTCGCAGCAAGTGGTCTTCAGGCACGAGGGTCAGACACCCGCACTGCGACGGCTGAGTGCGCCCCACGACGCGGTCTACACGACCACAGTGGGTCAGCGCCAGATGCGGGCCGCACAGCGCCTGCCCCTCGAGCGGCCCAGATCGCTCATCACCTCCCGTGTGCCCGGGGGAATGGCAAATACCCACTGCCATGGGCGCCAAGCTAGCCATCGGGAACGCAGAGGCGTGGGCCATCGACGGGGGCGGATCATTTCAGGTGACCCAACAGAAATTGGCGACCTGTTCTACGACGGCAGGCACTCGCACTCGACCCTTGACCGTGAGGGCACCACGCCCCAATTTTGTACATCTTGCCGGGGGATACGGGTGGGCCGGAATCCGTTGCCTCCGGCCCGAGGACATCGACTCGGTAATCCGGCAGGCCCAACAGATCAGGGACCGGCCGGTTGTCATCGAGTTCGTGGTCCCAGCCGACGACATGGTCTGGCCTATGGTGCCGCCCGGTGCGAGCAACGATGAGATCAATTAGCCAAGTTCATTTCGGCGATCTGGAACCGCGATCAAATAATCCATTGATTTGAATGATCGAACATGCGGCGTGGCGCAGCTTCTCGGAAGTCTGCGGCATGCCGCCGCGAACAGCGGGAGCCGTTGGCTGAACCATAGGACGAGCAGCCGGTTCGATTGGAGTTGAAGGGAGTTACAGGTGTCAAAGATGATGACCGGGCTGGCCCTCGTGGGTCACAACGAGGTGGCCTTGGTGAAGCGCTCGATTCCCGAGCCTGGGCCAAGGGATGCGGTCGTGCGGACGACGGCGTCGATGATGTGCCCCACAGACGTGCACACCACCGCTGGGGCGATGGCAGTTCCGCTAGGGCGGATCCTCGGCCATGAGAGCGTGGGCATCATCCATCGCGTCGGCACCGCTGTGGAACGCTTCCGTGAAGGAGAAAGAGTTGCCTCAAGTGCCATCACCCCGTGCGGCCGATGCGACTTCTGTCAGCGGGGTACCAACCAATGCGGGGGCGGCCTGGGCGGCTACAAATACACCGCGCAACAGGACGGAACGCTCGCCGAGTATTTCGTCGTGCCGGACGCCGACCACAACCTGGCCCGGATCCCGGCGGAAATCAGCGACGAGGAGGCGTTGTACGCGACGGACTCGCTGAACACGGGCCTGGCCGCTGCCGAACAGGCGGCAATACCACTCGGCGGCACCGTTGCGGTTTTCGCCCAGGGAGCGGTGGGTCTGGCCGCTACCATGGGTGCCCGGCTGCTGGGCGCGGGCATGATCATCACCACCGCGACCCGGCCCCTCAACAGCCGTCTTTCCGCGCGGTTCGGCAGTGACCTGGTCATCAACCCTCGCCACGAGGACCCGATCAACAGAATCCGTGAGGTCGTCGGCGAGCTCGGGGTCGACGTGGCTATCGAGGCTCTAGGCACCCACGAGACCTTTGAACAGTGCGTTCGTGCAACCAAGGCGTCAGGAACTGTCGTAAACGCCGGTTACCACGGGCAGCACAGCACCGCTCCGCTACCCGTGCCGCTAGTGGCCTTCGGATACGGCATGGGCGGCAAGGTAATCCGCGGAATCCTGTGTCCCGGTGGCGGGGAACGGCTCGCCCGGCTGTTCCGGCTGATGGCGAACAAGCGGATCGACCCGACGCCCATGACCACCCATCGCTTCGGCTTCGGTGACGCGGTCAAGGCATTCAACACCATGGCTACGCGTACTGACGGAATCATTAAGCCGCTCATCGCCTACTGAGGAGATAGATGTGCTGCCTACTGCAGGAATCATCGGACACGGCTACTCGGTCCCCGACGGGGTTCGACGCAACGACGATCCCGCTTTCGCGTCGCTCAACCAACAACGCAACAGCCAAGGGGTCATCGAGGCTGCCGTTTTCCGCGGACTCGACCGGCGCCGCGTCCTCGCCAAGGGCGAACCAATCGAGGAACACGTGGTCCGCGCCGCCAATTCTGCCATGGAACGGGCGAATTTGACCCCTGGTGAGATCGATCGCCTCTACGGATACGTGACGGTCTCCCAGTACGCCACACCCAACAGCTTGTACCAGGTCCACCATCTACTCCGACTTCCCCCCGAGGTTATGGTGGTCCCGATCAACAGTGAGTACAGCAACTTCCTGCTCGGTTTGGTTCATGCTGCGGAGGCGGTCGCTGCCGGGGCTGCAGGAAACTCGCTGGTGGCCTGCGGTGCAAACTGGAGCGGCCACATGAACTTCACGAAGGGCCACTCCTTCAGCATCGGTGACGCCGCTGGTGCCGCAGTCGTCGGCCCATCAGATCGATTCGTTATCACTGATCATATTACTTGCACCCTCAGCAGCCAATATCACGGTCTGACCATGACCACGCGCACGATGGACCTCAACGGGCTCACCGTAATGCCAGTCGATCCAGTCACCAATTTGCCGATTCAGACATACGATATGACCCAGACTGGAATCGAAGACCTCGCGGGCGTCGTTAAAGATTCGGTCGCCACCATTGTGCAGAGCCTCCTGGAACGCAATAACGTCAACCCCAGCGATCTCACGTTGATGACTCATCAGGGTTCCCGCCTCCTCATGGACCACTGGCAGGAGCGCATCCGACCCAAGGCCTATTTGGACACATTGGCGGAACATGGCAACATGACCGTCGCCACCTACCCGGTCAATCTGTCCTACTTTTTTGAGGAGATCGACACGGCGTACACCGTCATTGTGGCGGTGGGCTGCGGACTCCATGTGACCGCGGTGTTGCTGCGAAACTAACGATCTTGGATCGCTGACTTGATCTTCAAGTGCCACGAGCACGGCGAGGGGCCGATGTAGGTTATCCACTGCGGCAAGAGGACGCCAACTTCGGCCGCTTCCCGTCCCGAACCTTCGCCATCAGCGCCGCCTGGCTGGAGTTGGCACTGACCCGCATCGACCTGCTCGCCTGGACCCAGATGTTGCTACTCGACGGCGAGCTGACCGCCGCCGAGCCGAAAAAGCTGCTACCGGGCCTTTTGGCAGCTACCCGGATCGCACTCACACCGGCAGGCGACGACGAGCTTACGTCTCCAGATGAGCTACACACTCACCTCCAGGTCCGCTGGGCGCACGAAAGACCGAGGCTAGGCGCGGCGGGCGACCCGGAAGCCGATGCCGGCATCCTGGATGCGGGTGAGATCCGCGGCGCTGATGCCGCGGCCGGTGAACCGCTCCACCGCGACGAGGCCCGTCTCCGCCCGGTCGCCGGGCTCGGCGAAGTCGAGCCCGGCGAGCGCGGCCGTGACCACCGGGTCGGCGTCGACGTCGCCCCACGGTTCGAACGAGGCGAGCAGTCGCCCCCGTTCCGCGAAGGACAGCTGGGTCAGCGCGTTGACGTTCCAGAACATGCTCGCCGCCCGTCCCCGTGCCGACGCCGCCCGCAGGACCGGCCCGCGCGAGCCCTCGAAGCCGTTGAACTCCACGGCCAGGACCGCCTCGGCCGTGTCGAGAACGGCGACCCAGGGATCTGCGCCGCGGCGAAGGCTCAGATCCTTCTCGATGTCCCGGATCGCGGTGGGGCGGTCCGGGTCGGCGCCGAAGGCGCGCAGCACCTCCTCGACCGTCGCGCCGGTCGCCACGGTGACCGTCGCCGCCACCGACAGCGGGCTGCGGCGTATCCAGCGGTACGCGTGCTCCGGCCGCGCGGGCCGCAGCGGCTCGGGCTCACCGCGCAGGCGGTGGCCGAGCCGGTCGGTGCGCCGGTGCACGATCTGCGGCGCGGCCGGCGCCGCCCAGACGGTCAGCCGGTAGCGCTCGAAGTCGCTGTCGCCGTCGTCGCGGCCACGTGCGTGCACGCGCAGCCGGTACTCACCGGGCCAGGGCGGGGTCCGGTCGCGTAGCCGTGCGGCACCGTCCGGGCCGACGACCGACGCCCGGCCCTCGGCGGCCCGCCAGCTCACCTCGACGACCTCCTCCCAGCCGGACTCCACCTCGGGCGGCGCCTCGGCCAGCACGCTCAGCTGGACCTTCACGTCGCCGTCGGCGACCCCGGTGCGGATCACGGCACCGCCGTCGACCACGGCGACCAGCCCGTTGCCGACGAAGTCGACGCCGTCGGGAAGCCGCCCCTCGATCAACGCGAACCGGTTGCCCGACACCCGTACCGAGCCGAACGACTGGCGCGGCAGGACGTACTCCGATCGGATCCTGGCCAGCAGCGCCTCGGCGTACGCCGGTGGCATCGGTGCCGCCCGCAGCAGGACCGCGGCGGCGCCGATCCCCACGCCCACGGCGGCGGCCGCGCGGTCGACCACCGACGGGAGGTGCGCCTGGTCGATGACGGCGCAGGCCGTGGCCACGGCGAGGGCGAGGTGCGCCGTCCCGTGCTGCGCCGCGATGGCGGACTCGTCGCCGGCCTCTGGCGCCACCGCCAGCAGCGGGACGACGGACGGGTGCGCCGCGAGCCGCCGGGCCAGCGCGACGACCAGGTCGGCGACGCCGGGGCGTAGCCGTTCCATCGCCTACCCCGCTTCGTGATCACCTCGGACGGACCGGAGGCTACCGAACCGGTGGGACAAAACACCGCGAACGCCGTGGCCCGGGGCGCCTTGGGAACGGGCGGCCCGGGCCGGGCACTGCTGTCTGGCAGCTACCTACCAGCGGCGGGTGCTGTCAGGCCAGGCGTCGTACGGCTGGGCCGAGAGGATCGGGTCCCAGCCGCCGCTGGCCGTCCCGCTCGGCACGTACGCCGTCAGGTCGGTGCCGGTGGTGTTGAACGGGCTGTTGTCCAGGTAGCCCGTCACCACGCCCGCGCTGTCCCGCCGGTAGTAGAGGCCGCCGCCAGGAGAGAAGAGGGAGGTCACCCCGCCCCAGCCGCTGGTGGCCGGATCGAAGCGGGACGGGACGCCGGCGTCGGAGACGGTGTACAGGACGAGCCTGTTGTCGCTGGTCGTCGCGAGCACCCGGCCCTTGCCGGCCGCCGCCAGCGACTGCACGGTGAAGCCGCTGGCGTAGACCTCCGTCCGGTTGGGCAGATCGGTGGAGGGGACCGCCGGCTTGGTCTTGGTCACCGTGTACCGGAGCAGCTTGCCGTTCGCCTGACCGAACAGGTAGCCGAACCCGTCGTAGACCAGCCGGTCGTGGCTCCATCCGGTGCCGATGGAGGCGGTGCGGGTGAAGGTGAGCGGCTGGGTGCCGGTGATGTCGACCCGGTAGAGGTTGCCGTCCGTGTCGTTGACGAGCAGGGTGTCCGAGTTCAGGGTGGCCAGGGCCTTCGGCGTGATGCCGAGGGTCTGCTCCGACACCGTGCTGACCACCTTCGCGCCGGTCACCGGGTCGATCGCGGTGTAGGAGAGCCGGCCGTTGTTCAGCCCGAAGACGGAGACCAGGCCGTTCCACGGCCGCGCCGACAGCAGCAACTGGTTCCAGCCGCTGCTGCTCACCGGGCTGGTGGGGAAGGACTGGATGTCGCTGCCGCTACCGTCGTACGGGTTGAGGTCGCGGTAGCGGTCCAGCCGGCCGGTCGAGCTGCGGGCGTAGTAGAAGCCACCGCCGGGCGAGACCACGTGGGTGAAACCGCCCCAACCCGTCGTGGCCAGCGCCGCGACCGTCCAGCCTCCCGCGCCGTCACCGTAGGCCTTGTACGACAGCAGCCGCCCGTCGGCGTGGTTGCCGAGGATCCGACCCGGGCCGGGCGACGTGAGGGTCTTCTGTCCGAAGCCACCGGTGGCGATGGTGGTCGGCCTGCTGAGGTGGGTCGCGCCGGTGGGCTTCTCAGTGGTCAGCGTCCGCCGGCGCAGCTCGTTGGTGCCGCTGATGATGCCGTAGAGCGAGCCGTACCCGTCGTAGGTGAGCCGGTCGTAGCTCGACCAGCCGGTCATGACCGAGCTGGTGGTGAAGGCCAGCGGGTCGAAGCCGGTGACGTCCACCCGGTACATGGTGCCACCCGTGTCGGTGACCAGGATGGTGTTCTCGTTCAGCGTGGCCATCGCCTTCGGGGCGAAGCCGAGGGCGGCGGCCGACGTGCGGTTGGCGCGCAGCACGCCGGTGGCCGAGTCGATGGCGCTGTAGGTGAGCCGGCCGTCGGAGAGCACGCCGAAGATCTCCACGTCGGCGGTCTGCTCGCCGATCCACGCGCCCAGGTCGTCCAGCCTGGTGGCGGTGGCGCCGTCGCGGGTCTCCGTCTCGGCCAGGCAGCCCTTCTGCCAGGAGGTGCTGTTGATCGCGACCAGCTCGGGCGCACCCGCGATGTCGCGGAACGCCGGTCCACCGGCGTCGCCCTTGCAGATGGTCGCGCCGGCCGAGGCGCCGACGAGGCCGACGGAGGTGGCGGCGACGTCCTGGACGGTGAACGTGGCGGCGTGCAGCCGGGTCGGCACCCATTCGGTGGCGGTGCGGCCGTACCCGGTCACCTTCAGGCTCTCGGTGGCGGTGGGTCCGGTGGTGGCCACCTTCACCGGGGTGATGTTGTCGACCGGTGCGGAGAGCCGGGCCAGCGCCAGGTTGCGGTCGGGGTGCGGAGCGACCGCGACGACGGCCCGCTCCTGGCCGGCGGTGCCCGTGAGATCGGTACGGCCGACCAGCGCGTTGGTGGGCTGGGCGGGCGCGCCCTTGGCGACGACGTTCGTCCCGTCGGTGAAGCAGTTCTTTGCCGTGACCAGCCAGTTCCGGTCGATCAGCGCGCCGGTGCAGGCGCGGGCATCGCCGAAGGTCACCTTGGCGGTGAATGCGTAGGTGCCGTCGGGAACGGGATCGCCGCCGACGACGGCAGAGGCGGAACCGCTGACCAGCAGGCCCGCCGCGACGGCGACGCCGAGCAGGGCCGCCCCCCATCGGCGTGAGCGGTGAACTGACAAGAGCGTCTCCCTGGAGGAAATGTCGGGTGAATACTGCCGGAGCCGCAATAGCCGTTCAGGCGCAAATCGACGTGGATGCCCCGGCGGCGATCCGCCGAGCGCACGGCCCGGCGAGACGTCGCGGCTGCGAATGGGCAGCATGTATGGGCCGCTTGGGCACGGCAGACCCCCCGTTTCAACTTACATAGATAGCGGTGACCGTACCGATCGGCGGGCCGGCCCACAAGGGAGCGGGATGAACTTCAAAGCGTCGCGGGATGGACCTCGCTCCGCGCGGCCCGGCACGACCGGGTCGACGGCTCGGAGCGCGTCCACTTCAGAGTGGTCGGGGAATCGCCGACCGGTCCACGGTCCGCTGCGCTGATCCCTTTTGGACCGCTTGTTCCGCCGTCCGTTCCCAATGCGTCAGGCGGCCAGTACCCTTCGACCACCAGCCCGGCTCCGGGCCGAGCACGAAACCAACGGGGAGATAGATCTTGCTCAGTAAGCCTGCACAGACCTGGGGCGCCGCCCTTCTGGTGGCCGGACTGGCCGCCGGAGTGCTCGGCGGCGGCGCCGCCTCCGCGATCTCGGGCGGCCAGGACGTTCCGGACGGGGGCTACCCCTTCACCGCCAAGGTGACCTTCGGTGACCTGCACAGCTGCACCGGTGCCCTGGTCGCCAGCCGGTGGATCGTCACGGCGAAGACCTGCTTCACCGACGGCACGACGCCGCCGGTGGCGGGTGCGCCCAGCCGGCCGACCAGCGCTCTGGTGGGTCGCACCAACCTCGCCGGCTCCGCCGGGCACCGGCTGGCGGTCACCAGCCTGGTGCCGCACCCGACCCGCAACGTCGTGCTCGCCGAGCTGTCCGCTCCGGTCGTCGACGTCACGCCCGCGCCCTGGTCCGCCACGCCCCCCGCGGCGGCGGAGACGCTGCGGGTCACCGGCTACGGCCGTACCGCGACCGAGTGGGTGCCCGAGCGACTGCACACGGCCACCTTCACCGTCGGTGCGGTGGGTGCCACGACGATCGACGTCACCGGCACCTCCGCCGGGGCCACGATCTGCAAGGGTGACGGCGGCGGCCCGGCCTTCCGCGAGGTCGGCGCGGGCGTCGAACTGGTGGCGATCAACAACGCCAGTTGGCAGAAGGGCTGCCTCGCCGAGACCGAGACGCGCGAGGGGGCCACGCAGACCCGCCTCGACGACCTGGGCGACTGGTTCCGGGAGAGCATCCGCACCCAGCCGTACGCGCTGGCCAACACCGTCGCCGGGGAGTTCACCGGGGACGGACGCGACGACCTGATCGCCGTCGAGCCGGGCACCGGCAAGCTGTGGCTCTACCCTGGCACGACCACCGACCGGGTCTGGGGTGACCGGGTCCGGATCGAGCCGGAGACCGACTGGAACAGCTACCGCGACCTGGTCGCCGGCCAGTTCGACGGGGACGCCTACGACGACCTGATCGGCGTCGAGATCGCCACGAACACGCTCTGGTTGTTCCCCGGCACCGCCACCGGCGGCGGGTTCGCCGACCGGGTGGTGGCCGGCGCCAACTGGCAGGACATGACCGAGCTCGTGGCCGGCAGGTTCAACCGGGACAGCTACGACGACCTGGCCGCGGTCCAGATGTCCACCGGCAAGCTGCTCATGTTCCCGGGCACGGCCGCCGGCGGAGCGCTCTGGGGCACCACCACGGAGATCGGCTTCAGCGGGTGGACCAACAAGCGGGAACTGGTCGCGGGCCGGTTCAACCGGGACGGCTACGACGATCTCGTGGTGGTGGACAGGAGCAGCGGCGACGTCCAGATGTACCCGGGCACCGCGACCGGCGGATCGTCCTGGGGCACCGTGACCGCCATCGCCACCGGCGGCAAGGGTCTGACGGCGGTCGCGGCCGGGAAGCTCAACCCCGACGGCTACGACGACCTGCTCGCCGTCGAAGGCGACCAGGTCTGGCTGTACCCCGGCAGCACCACCGGCGGTACGCTCGGCGCCCGGGTGCAGCCCGTCGGCCGGATTCCCGTCCTGCAGCCGCACGGCCTGTTGGAGGCGGTCACCGGCGAGTTCAACCGCGACCAGTACGCCGACCTGATCGGCATCGAGAAGGGCACGGGGCGACTGTGGCTCTACCCGGGCACCGGCGACGGCACCTGGGGGCCACGGAAGGTCGTGGGCACCGGCTGGAACGGATACCGCGACCTCACCGTGGGCCGGTTCAACGCCGACGCCTACGACGACCTGCTGGCCATCGAGATGAGCACGGGCAGCCTCTGGCTCTACCCGGGCACGGCGACCGGCACCAACTGGGGCAGTCGCGGCACGAAACCGGTCGGGGTCAACTGGCTGGGTCTGGAGCGGCTGACCGCCGGCCGGTTCAACGGTGACGCGTTCGACGACGTGGTGGCCGTGGAGAAGAGCACCGGGAAGCTGCGCCTGTACCCGGGCGACGGCAACAGCGGCTGGGGCACGAGCACGATCATCGACGCCTCCGACTGGAACGCGCTCGGCGCGGTGGCACATGGCCGGTTCGACCGGGACGACTACGACGACCTGATCGCCGTGGAACGGTCCACCGGCAAGGTGTGGCTCTACCCGGGCGTCGCCGGCGGCGGCTCGTTCGGCAGCCGGGTGGAGGTCTTCGGCGGCGGCTGGACGGGGCGTAACGAGCTGGCCGCAGTCCGATTCGATCAGGACGACTACGACGACCTCGTCGTGGGCGACGCGGCGACGGGACACGTCTGGGTGTACCCGGGCACCAGGAGCGGCGGCCCGGCCTGGGGCGACCCCACGGAGTTCGGCCCGATCTCCTGATCATCCGGTCCCGGTGAGACGTGGGGCTGACGGCGATCGGCGTCAGCCCCACGTCCGCCTCTCGGCAAGGTCGGGTGTCGACGCTGAAGCCCTGGCCGCCAAAGCCGGACTCCGGCGGTGGAAGATCACCGACCGCTGGCGTCAGTGGTAGCCAACTCCGCACGACCTTTCTCTACCTAGGCTTGGTAGAGTTCGAGCATGGCCTCGGAAGTGCGGATGACACTACCCACCCAGCTTGTGCTGCGAACCCTTCTCGACCGACCCGACCAGGAGCTCTACGGGTTGGAGCTCAGCGCCGCCGCCGGCCTCGCCAGCGGCACCCTCCATCCGATCCTGGCCCGGTTGGAACGCCTGGGCTGGTTGCGGTCGCGTTGGGAGGAACTCGACCCGCACGAGGCGGGCAGGCCGCGCCGCCGCTACTACTCGCTCACTCCGGACGGTGCGGAGAAGGCCCGGATCGCTCTCGCCCGGGCTTCCTCGTCGGTGGACCGCCTGCGCGCCCTGCGTCCCGGGCTGTCCGGAGGGTCCGCGTGACCGGGGCGGGAGAGGACGGACGGCAGCCGGTGCCGGCCGTGTGGCCGCTGTCGATGGGTGGCCACCAGAGCGCGCCGAAGGTCACCGACGATGTGGTGGTCCGGGTGCTGGCCGGACTCCGGAGTACCGGCGGGGCGAGTGGAATGTTTCCCCGGCACCCGTCGTCGCGTGGTCCTCTGCCGCGACGCGTTCCGGGCAGCAATCCGATGCATCTGCCGCCGTGGGCTGGGCCGCACGCACCGCTTCCCGTCGCGCGAGACGCCGCCTCCATCGCCCAGCACGCCAGTTACTACTTTCGTGGCTACCAGGCGGGGGCGCGGGTCGCCGTCCAGAGCGTCGGCACCCCCGCCGCGGTCCTGCCCAGCCCTGTCATCGTCCCCCTGCCCGAGTCCGGGAGACGTTCCTCGCGGGTACGGACGCCTGCGACGATCGCGTCCGCGATGCGGCTCGTCGGGGTGGTCCTGCGATTCATCCCGGAGGTCGAACGACCTCGCTACGGCGAGGAGTTCCGGGCCGAGTTGGCTGAACTCAGGGGGCTGCGCCAACTCGCCTACGCGGCGAGGCTGTTGGTGTCCGCGCCGGCGCTCCGACGCAGCCTGCGCGAGGATCCGCTGGGCGGGAAGGGAGGCGGATGGTGGCCGTTCGCAGGGTGAGCGCATTCGCCGCCAGCGGCGGGATGGTTTCCCTGCTCGCCATGAGCGGCTGGCCCGCGGTCGTTCTCCTCCTCGTGGCGGCGGCCATGACGGCAGCCCTTGTCGGCTGGGTCGTCAACGACCGGGAACGCGCCGAGCGACTCGCGACGCTCGTCCACGCTTTCCGGCAGAATCCCGCTGCCGCCCGGGCTCGCCGGTCACGCCCGCCTTCCTGACCGGTTCAACTACCTGCGCCCGGCTCGGTACCGGTGCCATGGCTGATCGGCGCGACGGCGTCGAGGGCAGCCGTGGGTTCCAACGCTCCGGGTAGCTCCGGGATCGGTGGCGGCTTCGGCGCGGATCCGGGATCGAGCTCGATCGGGCCCACGTCCGGTAGGTCGGGGTCGAGCGGCTCCGGCAGTCGCGGAAGCGGCGGGAGGACCGGGTCGTCCAGCAGGGGAAGGTCGTCGAGTGGTAATGGCGTCGCGGACCGGTCCGGTGACGCCTCCGGCGCCGGCGCGCGCTCCGGTGAGGGCGGCACGCGTTCCGGCGACGGCGCCGGCGAGCGCGGGTGGCCCGGGGCGGCTGACGGGCTGTCCCCCGGCCCGGGCCGCGGGTGGTCGGGGGACGGGCCTCCGAGTGGGGCGTGCGGCTGATCCGTGCGGGGCGCACCCGGGGTCAACTGTTGGACGAACGGCAGTGGTACGGCCAGGGCGACCGCCGTGACGGCGACGACCGCGGCCATACCCACCGGGTCGGGTGCGCTCTTGCCTGGAAACCGGCGGACCGCGACGACGAGCCACGGCAACACGAGAGTGTGGGTGGCTGCCCGCCGTAGCCACCGGCGTGCCCGGGTCAGATGGGACTGGACGGAGCGACGGGTCAGCCCGAACTGGCGTGCGACGCTCTCCGGCTGCACTCCCCAGCCGGTCGAGAGGCAGACCACGTGTGTGGTGACCGGCAGCTGGCGTAACGCGTCGATGAGCCAACTCGCCATGGCCCGGTCGGTGATCGCCTCGTCGAGTTCGGGGGTCGTGCGGTCCTTCTCGTCACCGAGCCGGATCACGGCGACGCGTTCCCGGTTACGTCGGCGCAGCAGATCCACGTACCGCCGGTAGGCGACCGTGGCGGTCCAGGCGGCGGCGCTCTTGGCGCCGGCCGCTTCCGGATCGGTCAACAACGCGAGCAGAGCGTCCTGGGCGCAGTCCTCGGCGTCGTATCGGCTGGCACCCGCCGCCAGGCACCGGCGTACGGCTGACTCGCGCGCCCGAACCAGTTCGGACTCCTGCATGCGGTTCCGGTCCTCCCGTTCGGCTTGGCCACGCGCGAGGACTGGGCAGGGACGGGTTGCGCGGGGCGGTTCGGGATCGAGATGAGAAATCTAGGTGCGTGTTGGGCGCTCGGGCGGCGACACACCGATGGCTTCCGCCGACACCGCCGGCGGCTGGGTCAACCGGCCGGTGGCCACCAGGGCCCCACGCGGGGTGGAGCGCCTGGTGGCCACCGCCTACCTCGGACAGGTGGGGCTGTCTCAGACGGACAGGCCGCAGTTCACGTCCGCCGTCAGGCTGGCCCGGACGTACAACCCGTTGTCCAGCCGGAGCCACAGCGCCGCGTCGGCGCCGATGGTGGTGCCGACCACGGTGAGGGTCGTGCCGGCCGTGACGCGGGCACCGATCGGGCTGTTCAGGTCGGGGCGGACGTGCAGATCCGCGTCGGCCGTGACCTGGACCTGGCAGTTGAGCGAGATGGACGGCAGCGTGATGTCGTTCGTCGCGGCGTTCGCCGTGCCGACCCCGAGGAACAGGGCGCCACCCATGGCGGCGACGGCGAGCATGGAAGCGGCGAGAGTACGGGACCGAACTCGTGACATTGTGAACTCCGTTCCGTGTCAAGGTTTTCGAACTGGCCAGCCGTATTGATTCTCGACATCCCGTCGAGGCGCGCATTGAAAGGTTATTGGTCGGGAATCAACAGGTCAACAACCACGCCGTCGCTATTTACGCCGCCAAAGACATCGCCGAATCGTCGCCGGATAATTGAGTACGCCACTCTCGAAAATCTGCACACACCCGCATTTCTCGGCACGCGTTTCGGGTGCACGATCCGGAGGGCGCACCCCGAACCGTCGGAACGACGGCGCGCCGGATCCACCACACAGGACGCACCGCCCTCCGGGCGTCGACCGCGCCCGTCAGCGGACCGCTACCTTGTACGCAGCACGCGACAGGAGCGAAGGAGCCCCTCATGACCGACAGCCCAACCCGGGGTCGGGCGGCCAAACTGGACGTCACCGTGCCGCACTCGGCCCGCGTCTGGAACTACTGGCTGGGCGGCAAGGACAACTTCGCCGCCGATCGCCAGGTCGGCGACCAGGTCCTCGAGGTCTACCCGGCGATCGTGGACGTCGCCCGGCACACCCGGGCCTTCCTCGGTCGCGCGGTCCGGCACCTCGCCGGCGAGGCGGGCATCCGGCAGTTCCTCGACATCGGTACCGGGCTGCCGACGGCGGACAACACCCACCAGGTCGCCCAGCGGGTCGACCCGACCTGCCGGGTGGTGTACGTCGACAACGACCCCATCGTGCTGGCGCACGCCCGGGCCCTGCTCGTCGGGACGCCCGAGGGCCGGACCGAGTACATCGACGCGGACGTGCGTGACCCGGACCTGATCCTCACCGGGGCGGCCGGCACTCTGGACTTCGACCGTCCGGTGGCGCTGATGATGCTCGGCATCATGGGCAACGTCCTGGACGACGACGAGGCGTACGCGATCGTCCGGCGGTTCGTGGACGCCGTGCCGTCCGGAAGCTACCTCGCCCTCGAGGACGGCACGAACGTGATCCGCCCGGAGGCGGCCCACCAGGCCGAACGGGTCCGCGCCGACGCCGGTGACCCGTACCGTCTGCGCAGCCCCGAGCAGATCGCCCGGTTCTTCGACGGCCTGGAGATGCTGGAGCCCGGCATCGTCCCGGTCTCCCGGTGGCGCTCCGGACCGGAACTCCCGCCCGAGGTGGACGCCCTCTGCGGGCTCGCCCGCAAGCCCTGAGCCCGGACGCGAGCCGGATACCCGACGAGTCCGCTTGCCGACAGTACAGCTGCCTTCACGCGCGCCGCCGGCTCTGACAACCTGCTGTCGGCAGGTTACTCAGTGGACAGGACGGGCCGAGGGCGATGACGAAGCGTTGGTTGGTCACGGGGTGTTCGAGCGGACTCGGTCGGGCCCTCGCAGCCCGCCTCGCCGCCGAGGGCGAGCAGGTGGTGGCGACGGCCCGACGTCCGGAGACCCTCGACGACCTGGTGGCACAGTATCCGGGCACCGTGGTGGCCACCGCCCTGGACGTACGGGATCCGGCGCAGTGCGCGGAGGCGGTCGGGCGGGCGGTGGACGCCTTCGGCGGCGTCGACGTCCTGGTCAACAACGCGGCCTACGGCCAGTTCGGCGCGTTCGAGGAGGTCTCCGACGCGGAGCTCGCCGCGCAGTTCGACACGAACGTGTTCGGGCCGTGGCGGCTCACCCGGGCGGTGCTGCCGGTGTGGCGGGCGCAGGGCCGCGGGCACGCGATCTTCGTCAGCTCGGTCGCCGGCGTGGTGCCGTTCCCGGGCCTCGCCGCGTACACCGCGAGCAAGTTCGCGGTGGAGGGGGCGGCCGAGTCGCTGGCCATCGAGGCCGGGCACCTCGGGGTGAAGGTGACCATCCTGCAGCCGGGCGGCTTCGCCACCGGGTACGCCGCCAACCTGGCCATGCCGGCGCACCGGATCGCGGACTACGCGCCGGCCGCCGACGGCATGCTCGGCGCGCTGCGCGGCATGAACTCCAACATGGAGGTCAACTCCCCCGAGCTGTTCGCCGACGTGGTCTGGCGGCTCGGCCAGCTGGAGTCGCCTCCGCTGCGGCTGCCGGTGGGACCCGACTCGGAGGCGTTCCTGGAGGCCGCCTACGACGCCCGGCGCCGTGAGTACGACCAGGTCGTCAAGGCGGGCCACCACACCCTCGCCTGACCCACGTCGGCCACCCGGCGCCCCGGGTGGGCTGACGAGGCGCCGGCGCGGGCGGAAGCAGCGGCGCCGGACCGGCGTCCCGGGCCCCGGGTCGAGCGGGTGACGTACGGGGGCGGGTCGCGGCGCGCCCCCGTACGTCGGTGCCGCGACGCGTCAGCCCTTGCGGCCCTGGGTGGCCACGCCCTCGATGAAATAGCGCTGGCCGAAGCTGAACAGCAGCAGCATGGGCAGCGTCACGAGCAGCGAGGCGACCATCACGTACTGGTAGTCACCTTCCCCACCGGCGGTCAGGCTGTACTTCGTCATGGCGTACGCGATGCCGAGGGGTGCGGTGAAGTCCTCGACCGATTCCCCGTTCAGGTAGATCAGCGCGCCCTGGAAGTTGTTCCACGCCGCCTGGAACTCGAACAGGAACACGATGACGAAGGACGGGATGGACAGCGGCATGGCGATCCGCCAGAACAACTGCCAGTAGTTCGCTCCGTCGATCCGGGCGGCTTCGAACAGCTCCCTCGGCAGGCCGAGGTAGAACTGCCGCTGCAGGAAGATGTAGAAGGCCGAGCCGAACAGGTTGGCGCCGAACAGCGGCACCCAGGTGCCGAGGAGGCCGCTCTCCTTCCAGATGAGGTAGGTCGGGATCATCGTGACGGAGGCCGGCAGCATCATGGTGCCCAGGACCAACCCGAACAGGATGTTCCGGCCGGGGAAGCGGAAGTAGGCGAAGCCGAAGGCCACCAGCGAACTGGAGACGGACACCGCCGCCGCCGCGAGGAACGCGATCGACACGCTGTTGAAGACCCAGCTCAGCAGCGGCAGCTCGGCCCAGACCTCGACGTAGTTGTCCCAGCGCCAGGTCTCCGGGACGAGTGCGTTGTCGAACACCTGGCTCGACGGCTTGAGGCTGGCCGCGACCAGCCAGACCAACGGGTACAGGAACAGCGCGGCGAACCCGACGAGCAGGACCGTCAGCAGGATCCGGCCGGGGGTCCACCGCTGCCGTCCGCGGTCGGCCGCCTCCTGTTTCTGGACGGGCGCGGCCTCCACGGCGGCAGCCAGCGGGTGTGTGCCGCCGACGCCCACCGTCGCCATTACCGGCCTCCCTCGTAGTACACGAAACGATTGCCGACCTTGACCTGGATGAAGGTCAGGATCATGAGGATGACGAAGAGCAGCCAGGCCATGGCGGCGGCGAAGCCGAAGTTGAACTGCCGGAAGGCTTCCTGGAACAGGTAGACCGCGTAGAACAGCGACGACTCCGGCACGGCGTTGTTCTGGTCCCGCCAGAACAGCAGGTATGCCGAGTCGAACACCTGGAAGGCCGCGATCGTCAGGATGATGACGTTGAAGAACATGGCGCCGGAGATCATCGGCAGGGTGATCGAGAAGAACTTCCGCACGGGCCCCGCCCCGTCCAGGGAGGCCACCTCGTAGAGGTCCCGCGGGACGTTCTTGAGGGCGGCCAGAAAGATGACCATCGTGCCGCTGACGCCCCAGAGCGCCATGAGCACGACCGAGGGCTTCACCCATGCCGGATCCACGAGCCACTGGGGACCGGAGATCCCGAGGAACCGGAGGCCCTGGTTGATCGCGCCGGTGTTGCCGTTGAGCAGGAGCAGGAAGATCGACGCCGTGGCGACCATCGGGGTCATCTTGGGCAGGTAGAAGACGGTCCGGAAGAATCCCGCGCCCCGCCCGACCCCGTTGAGCAGGAGCGCCAGGAACAGGGCGAAGCAGATCTCCAGCGGTACGGCCAGCACCGCGTAGAACAGGGTGTTGCCCAACGACGTGGCCACCTTCGGGTTGTCCAGCAGTTCCGCGTAGTTGCTGGTCCCGACCGGCCGCATGGCGTTCGTCGCCAGGTTGTAGTCGCTGAACGAGATGACCAGGCTGTAGATCATCGTCCCGGCGGTGAAGACGAGAAAGCCGATGATCCACGGCGAGATGAAGAGATAGCCGGCCAGTGCCTCCCGGCGGTTGTACTTGGTGGTCCTGACCCGCCGCGCCGATCCCTTGCCAGGGGTGTCGGCGTCAGGCGGGGCGACCGTGCTCTGTGCCATCGGACGCCTCCTTCGAACTCCGCGGCTGCCATCGGGGTCCCTAACGGAGCGTGGCGGGTCCCCGCGTTACGCGAGGGACCCGCCACGCCCACCGTGAACGCGGGTGTCAGCCGCCGGTGACGCTCTTGTACGCCTGCATCGACGCCGTCTGCGCGTCCGCGAGGGCCTGCTGGGGGGTCTTCTGACCGAGCAGGGCCGCAGTGAAGGCGTTCAGCAGTTCCTGCTTCATCTGTTGGCCGGCGGGCGACGCGCCGGTGCTCACACCGGCCCCCACCACGTCGTAGTAGGTGCTGATCACCTGGTCGAAGCCGGCGTTGCCGCTGGGCTTGACGTGCTTCTCGCGGATGGCCTTGTCGGCGGCGGGCGATCCGGTGAACAGGCCGGTGTTGATGGAGTTCTTCTCCTTGACCGTGGCGGCCCGCGCCTCGGCCGCCGCGGTCCAGGAGCCGTCCTCCGTCAGCGCCAGCGCCCACCTGCAGGCGGCGGACGGGTTCTTGGCCTTGGCCGGGATCACGAAGGAGGTGCCGCTGGCCCAGGTCACCGGCTTACCGCTCTTGTCCTTGAACGGCACCGCGCCCAGCTTGATCTTGTCCTTGTACGGCGACAGGACGTTGGGGTACCACTGTGCGTCGACTTCCGCGCCGACCTGGTTGAGAACGAACTGGTTCTTCTCCCCGAACACGTCGAACGAGTCGGTGAAGCTCTTGTACTTGGCGAAGCCGCCCTGGGCGTCCGTGATCCTCTTGAGCAGTTCCAGCCCGTAGACGTTCGCCGGGTCGTCGAGCGTGGGTGCCCCGTTCGCGTCGCTCAGCTTGCCGCCCATGCCGAGGATCCACAGGTACATCTGGCCGGTGGCCTGGGGGTTGAAGCCGAGCGTCGCCGGCACGTCACCGTTGGCCTTGTACATCTTGGCGATCGCGCCGAGCAGCTTCGTCGGGTCTGACGTGTCGATCTCGCTGTCCTGCACGCCAGCGGCGTCCATCACCGTCCTGTTCAGGATGATGGCCGGCGGCTGGTAGAACTGCGGCACCGCCCAGACCTGGCCCTTGTACGTCACGTCGCCGACGACGGAGGGGTACCAGCGCTCCTTCGGCACGACGTTGTGGGTCGTGAAGCACTTGTCCAGCGGCATGATCAGGCCCTGGGCCGCGTAGGTGCCGACGTACTCGCGATCCATCTGGACCACGTCGGGGAGGTTGCCGCTGGCCAGCCGGGTCGTGAACTTCTGCGCGTCGAATCCCGTCTGGTCCATCTCGATCTTGACGCCGTCGAGCTGCTTGGCCGCGTACTCCATCCGGGCCTTGCCGACATCGTCCGCGTTGTTGAACCCCCAGGCGCTCAGGGTTCCGGAGGGCTTGGCGTCGAAGTTCGCGGCATCGCTGCCACCACTGTCGTCTCCAGACGAACCACAGGCGGTTGTCGCGACAAGTACGGCGGCAACGCCTGCGGCCACGAGGGCCGCGCGCCTCTTTCTCATAGGGGTCCCTTCGACGGCGTATGGGGATCGGCGAGGCCGACCCAATGAGATGGCCAGTTTGGACATGGAATCCGTACCAGGCGGGACCGTATCGGACTGTGAGACCGGACACAACCCTGAGAGATCGCGCAGCGCATCGGTGCAGGTAACAGTGCTGAGTAGACCCGCCGCAGCAGTCGAGGCGCCGCCGATTTGGGTATGACAACGATGCCACACGCCGGCGGACGATGGCAGGTCGGCGGTTCGCCTGATACCGCTCGCTCGCTCCTGATACCCGCCGCGACGTTGCTCCCAATCCCGACAAAGATGTGGATCACACCGACAGCGGCGGTGCGCGGGCGACGCCGGTGGCGTCGCGGCCCTCGGCGACAGGTGCACCGAGCGGATCCCACCGGGCGGACGCCGCCCGGGGCAGGTCGTCCGGTCAGGCTTCCAGCCGGTCAGACATCCGCCGTGCGGAGCTTCCGTCCCGTTTCCGCGGCGACGCCCGCGCCGGTCAGCAGGTCGTGGCCGATGACCCCCGCGCCCACGACGCACACCAGGTCGCCCAACTCGGCTCCGACGACCCGCGCGGCACGGGCGGCCGGCGACATGGCCTCACGAGCGACCAGGTCCCGCACGGGGTCGAGCAGCATCGCTCCCGACCGGGTGACCCCTCCCCCGAGGACGACCATGTCGGGCTCGAACACGTTCACCAGGTCCACGACCGCCGCACCGAGCAGGTCCACCGTCTCGGCCCACACCGAGACGGCCAGCGGATCGCCGGCCGCGGCCGCCGCCGCGACGTCCGCGGCGGTGAGGCCCGGCAGGGCGGCCAGCGTCGAGGGCGCACCCTGCGCCAGCGCCTCACGGGCCCGCTGGGCGATGGAGGTGCCCGACGCGTACGCCTCGACGCAGCCGCGCCGGCCGCAGCTGCAGAGCCGGCCGCCCCGGTGGACGGTGAGATGACCGAACTCCCCGCCGTTGCCCGCCGCGCCACGGTACAGGGCTCCCTCGACGACCGCGCCACCGCCGACACCCGTGGACACCGTCAGGTACAGCATGGTGGTGGTGCCCCGGCCGGCGCCGAACCGGTACTCGGCGACCGCCCCGACGGTCGCGTCGTTCTCCAACGCGAACGGCACGCCGAAGGCGTCCGCGGCCAGCGGCCCGATCGGAACGTCGAGCCAACCGGGCAGGTGCGGTGGGCACAGCAGCAGCCCGGACGGGGCGTGCAGGGGACCCCCGCAGGCGATTCCCACCGCCCGGACCGGGCCGAGGCCCGCCCGCTCGACCGCCCGACGCCCCATGTCGAACAGCCGGCGGGTCACCGCCTGCCAGCCGTCCTCCCGACGGGTGGGCTCCACCACCAGGCCGTGCGCCGCACCGCCGGCGGTCACGACGGCCACCGCGAGCTTCGTGCCACCGATGTCGAGGGCCAGCACCGGGCCCGGATCGCCGCCGGGCGACGGGGCGGACAGGTCGCGGTCGCTCATGCGGGTCCTTCCGGTCGGCCCACGGCGGGTGAGGGGAGGGCGGCGGCCGAGGGCCGGTCGCGGTCGAAGAGAGGTTGCAGACCAGCTATGGGATCGATCCCAGGCAGAGCCTAGGAGCCTGACCCAATGTCGTCAACCCGGGACTCTCCGGTCAGTTCGCCCCGGGTACGCCGCCCGTAGGGACGGCTGCCTCAGGGACTCAGCGTGCGCCGGACGGCGGAGCGGTCGAGCCTCGGGCGGCCACGGTGGCCGAGAGCAGCACGGTACGCACCGGCGCGAGCGGCGACTGGATGCGCTCGAACAGTTGGGAGACGGCGGTCTCGCCGAGCGCCACCGCGTCCTGGGCGACGGCGGTCACCCCGGGCCGGACCAGGCTCATCCACGACACGTCGTCGAACGACACCAGACTGAGCTGCTCGGGGATCGACAGGGCCAGCTCCGCGGCGGCCCGCCACACGCCCTCGGCCAGGACGTTGTTCGCGGCGAAGACCGCCGTCGGGGGCTCCGACCTGCCAAGCAGCTTGTGGGCCTCGATCCGGGCCGCGTCGACGTCCCAACCGGCGGTCACCACGAGCGAGTCGTCGAGCGGCACGCCGGAGGCGGCGAACGCCGCCCGGTATCCGGCGAGCCGGTCCCGACCGGTGGTCCAGTGCATCTCGTCGATCACCAGCGCGATGCGGCGATGCCCGAGGTCCAGAAGTTGGGTGGTGAGCTGGCGGGCCGCGCTCCCGTTGTCCACGACCACGGCGTCGCAGACGCCGGCGGCGAACTGCCGGTCGACCTCCACCACCGGTATCCGCTGGCGGGCCAGATAGGTGCTGACGTGCGCCGAGACGGGCGTGACGATGACCCCGGCGACCCGCAACGCGACGAACGCCTCGGCCACCTCCGCCTCCACCTCCGGCGAGCCGCCGTCGTCGGCCAGCATCATCGTGTACTGGCGCTTGCGGGCCTGCTGGCTGATGCCGGCGGCGAGCCCGGCGTAGAAGGGGTTGCTCAGGTCCGAGACGAGGACGCCGATCGACTGGCTGGCCTGCTGACGCAGGTGGCGGGCGGTCGCGTCGGGCACGTAGCCGAGGCGGGTGGCGACCTCGCGGACCCGGTCCCGCACCTGCGGGGCCACGTAGCCGCGGCCCGTCAGCGCCCGCGACGCGGTCGACCTGGACACCCCGGCCGCGTTGGCGACCTCACGGATCGTCACCCGAGGCGCCGGATGCGACCCGCCGGGAGCAGCCTGCCCACTCTTCATCGGCTCTCCCCGACCCGGTACCGCCGGCGAGCCGGCCGGCTACTCCAACTGTCGTCACGTCGACCCCGAGTGTGTCACGTCCACCAGCGCCTCCGCCCGCTGATCAAGGCGAACTCGCCGAGGGGTCGGCTCCCGCATCGTACGTGGCAACGATTCCAGCCGGACGTTGATAATGTTCCCCGATGTCGGCTCCTCCCCCGCACAGCTCCCCCGTCGGCGACGCTGACCCGGGCCTGTCGATGCGTGGCACCGTCGAGGGCTTCTACGGGCCGCCCTGGTCCCACCCCGAACGCCTGGCGCACCTCGAGTTCTCGGCGCGGATCGGCCTGAACACCTACGTCTACGCCGCCAAGGACGACCCCCACCACCGCGCCCGCTGGCAGGACCCGTATCCGTCCCGTGAGCTCGCCCGGCTCGCCAGGCTGGCCGACACCGCCCGCTCGCTCGGCGTCCGCTTCGTCTACGCGATCAGTCCGGGACTCACCATGAGGTACGCCGACGACGCGGACCACCGGGCACTCGTCGCGAAGGCCGCCCAGTTGCACGACGCGGGGGTCGACTCGTTCGCGTTGCTCTTCGACGACGTGCCGAGCGAACTGAGCCGGCCGGAGGAGCTGGAACGCTGGCCGGGAGCCGGCGCGGCGGGCGCGGCGCACGGCGAGACGGCCACCCGCTTCGTCGAGGACTTCCTCGCCCCTCGGGGCATCCGGGACCCGCTGCTCGTCTGCCCCACCGACTACGCCGGAACGGCCGTCACCGCGTACCGCCGGCACTTCGCCCGGACCGCGCCCGCGGACGCCCTCGTCGCCTGGACCGGGCCCGGCATCGTGGTCCGTACGATCAGCCGCGACGACATCGACCGGGCCGCGGCCAGCTACCGACGCCGCCTCGTGCTGTGGGACAACTTCCCGGTCAACGACTTCGAGCCCAGCCGGCTCTTCCTCGGCCCGCTCACCGGCAGGACCGGCGACCTGGCCGGCTCCGCCCTGGTGGGCGTCCTGGCCAACCCGATGGTCCAGGCGGCACCGTCCCGGCTCGCGCTGGTGTCCGTCGCCGACTGGGCCCGTGACCCGCGGGGCTACGATCCCGAGGCGTCGGCCCGGCGGGCTCTGCCGCGGGTGGCCGGGGCCGGGGCGGTGGACCTGGCGCCGCTGGTCCGGGTGTGCAGCTCGTGGCCGCCGAGCGCCGCCCAGGACGCGCAGCTCGCCCGCGCGGTCGACGACACGCTCGCCGGAGTGCCCGGCGCACCGGCGGTGCTGGCCGGCCGGCTCGAGGAGCTGGCCCGGGGGTGCCGTGCCGCCGTGGAGCCGCGGACGCTGGTGTCGGCGCTGCGCCCGTGGTTGACCGCCGGGGCCGCCGTCGCGGAGGCCGGCCTGGCCGCCGTACGCCTGCTGGAGGCCGCAACCACGGCGCCTGCCGCGGCCGCGGCGCCCGGCGGGACCACGGCGGCGGCCCGGGCGGCGGCACCCAGCGGGACCACGGTGCGCGCCGGCGAGCGGATCCGGGCGCTGCGCGCGGCGGCCGGGCTGGCCCTGGCGGAAGCAGAGGGCCACTACGCCAACGTGCTGCGCTCGGTCGTCCCGCCCTTCGTGCGGGAGGCGCTGGACCGGACGGCCCCGCCCGAGCCGGAGAACGCCGACGGCGGACCGTGCGCCCTGCTGGTCACCGGTCGCCGCCGCACCGCCGGCGACGAGGGCATCGCCGCGCTGCTCGAACGGCGCGGGTACCGGGTGTGCCGGCGCGAGGCGCCCGGGCCCGGTGACATCGGGCAGGCGTCCCTCGTCGTCGTCACCCGGGGCGCCGAGGCACGGGGGCCGGCGAACCTCACCGCCGCCGAGGTCGGGCCGGACGCCCGGGTGGTGGCCCGGGCCGGCGACGAGGACCGTGCCGCCCTGTTCCACTACCCGGCCGGTGCCCGCCTCGCCGACAGGACACCCGCCCCGGCGCCACGGACCGGTCTGTTCCTCGCGGCCGACGGGGTCGCCCCGTGGCTGCTGGCCCCAGCGGGACTCGCGCTCGTGGCGGCCGCGCTCGACCAGGCGGCGGTCGGAGTCCCGCGCCAGGCCGGGCCGCCCGCGATGGGCCGCTCCATGTCGCCGACATGACGGAGTCCACCCGGCGTGGATGACCCCATGTCGGCGACATGGCGTCGACAGCCGATCGTCACGGGACCTCGACGGGGTGCGGGTCGCTCGGGGCGGGCACGGTCGGGCCGGCGGCGGGCGAGCCGCGGCCCGCCCGGTAGTCCTGCCAGGTGCGGGCGACCAGTGCCAGGTCGTGGTCGGTCAGTTCCTCGCCCGAGCGGTCGATGCGCTCGGCGTAGTACAGCGCGGGAACGCCGAGTCGGCCCTGCGTCCGCACGTACGAGCGCCACTGGGCGAGGTCGGCGACGGGCCACTGGTCGGTGTCGACGGGGTGGTCGGGCAGTACCGCCCGGACCACCGCGTGCCGGAAGGCCAGCTGGTCCACGGCCGGGACCACCCGCCCTGACGGGTCGCGCTCCAGGATGTCGTTGAGCCGGATCATGTCGCAGACGTCGCCGAAGCCGGGGTGCGGCGTGTGGGTGACCACGAGGGCGTCCGGCTTGGCCGCCTTCGCCGCCCGGTACAGGGTGTCCAGCAGCCGGTGCAGCGCGGCGATGCCCCACGGCGCGTCCGCGGGGGCGCCGGGGCGCCGCAGGCCACGCCCGGCCGGCGCGCGTTGGGTGAAATCGATCTTGAATCCGTCGGCGTCCAGGCCGTCCGGTCCCAGCAGGCGCGACACCATCTCCGCCAGGTGCGACCGGTACGCCGGGCTGCCCGGGTCGGCGGCGACCGGCGTCCCGGCCGGGTCGGTCACGCACTCCGTCACCGGCAGTCCGGCGGGGTCCCACGCCTTCCACCACAGCAGGACGCGCTGGCCGGCGGCGTGCCGCTCGGCGATCCACGCGCGCAGGTCGGGCCAGCGCCCCGGGTCCGGCTCCCCCGTCCCGTACGCCAGTTGCCAGCGGTCGTCGATCACCACCGTGCCCGGCACGACGCCGTGCTGCGCCAGTCGGCCCAGCCAGGCGTCGTAGCGGTCCTGTCGGGCCAGGTCGAAGGCGATCGGCAGCCCGTCCGGCACGACGGCCGGGCCGAGGTCCGCCAGGTGGTAGGGGTGTGACGCCGGCTGGCCCGGGATGGGGGCGGCGGCGCACTGCGCCCCCCAGCCGCAGAAGATCGGCGCGGTCCACCAGTCGGCCGGGTTGGCGGCGGGCCGGGCCGGGGCGAAGCCGCGCTCGACCAGGTCCGCCCGGTACGTGGCCAGCCCGCGCCACGGGTCGGCGGCGGGCCGCAGCACCACCGTCGGGGTGACGAACGATCCGCGCACCGGGGTGTGGCCGTCGTAGTCGAGCTCCAGCAGGAACCCGCCGTCCAGCGGGGCGTACCGCAGCTGGGTGAAGCGCAGGTCGTCGACGGGTGCCAGCAGCGCGAGGGTGAGCCAGTCGCCGTCCGGGACGTGCGTGGCGTGCCGGGCCGGTTCGCGGCCGAAGGCCAGGCACAGCGGCGGCGGGGAGAAGATGCCGTGCAGCCGCCCGGCCGTCGCGTCGCCCACGATCCCGAGCGCGGCGCCGGCGGAGGCCGGCCGCACCACCTGCACCGGCTCGGTGGGCGTCGGGTTGAACACCGAGGCGTGGTCGATCGACGAGCGGAAGGTGCCGCACGCCCCGTTCGGCAGGATGGCGCGGCCGCCCAGCAGCCGCACCTCGCCGAGGTCGCCCGTCCCCTCGACCCGCGCCCGGAGTTCGAGCCGGTCGTCGTAGCAGCGCAGCAGCACGGACTTGGCGGACCAGGCGGTGCTGCGGCAGGACAGCTCCACCTCGACGACGTCCTCGCCGTCGCGCCCTGCCGACACCCGCGGCTCGCCGACGTCGAAGGACTCGTCGGGCAGGTCGGCGCGGTCCACCGAGGCGAGCAGGCTCAGTCGGGACCAGATCCGGCCGTCCGGGTCGGCGAGCACGGCGACCCGCTGCGGGCCGCGTACCTGCAACAGATAGGTGGCGGCGGTGACGGTGTGGGTGCCGGGCCCGGAGGTGAGTTTGATGGAACCTCTCCTTGCACTCGTGGGGGCGGGGCCCGCGGGCGGCGGGTCAGCCGAACGGGGCGACCGCGGGCCCGGCCGCGGGAAGCTGGCCGGTGGCGGCGATCCGCGCGTAGACGTGGCCGGAGTCCTTCACGGTCAGCCGGCCGGACGCGTAGTCGACGTGCACCAGGCCGAACCGGGGTCGGTAGCCCAGCGCCCACTCGAAGTTGTCCAGCAACGACCAGTGCAGGTAGCCGACGACGTCCGCGCCGGCGTCGATCGCCTCGGCGACCGCGCGCAGGTGCCCGAGCAGGAAGGCGATCCGGCGCTGGTCGTGGACCCGTCCGTCGTGCGTGGGGGCGTCGCCGTACACGCCCCCGTTCTCGGTGATCATCAGGGGTACGCCCGGGTAGTCGCGGTGCAGCCGCAGCAGCAGGTCCCGCAGGCTGTCCGGGACCACCTCCCAGCCCTCGTCGGTGCGTACCGTGTCACCGGACGGGCCGACCACCCGCCAGGGGAAGGGGCGGTCGGGGCCGGTCTCCGCCGCCGCCATGACCCGGCGGGTGTAGTAGTTGACGCCGAGGAAGTCGCTGCGACCGCCGATGAGCGCGGCGTCGCCGGGGCGGATGATGTCGTCGAGGCCGCCGCCGAGGGCCCGCTCGTAGTGCTGCCACATGTCGGCGGGATAGCCGGCGCCGAGCAGCGGGTCGAGATACCACCGGTTGACGTACCCGTCCGATCCCCACGCGGCGGCGCGGTCGCGGGGGTCGTCGGTGGCCGGGTCGCACGGGAAGAGGCTCAGCGCGCAGCCGACCTTCGCGCCCGGTACGCGTTCGTGGATCGCGTCGGCCCCCGCGCCGTGTCCGAGCAGGACGTGGTGGCCGGCGGCGACCGACGCGCGCAGGTCCCGGACGCCGGGGGCGTGCAGCCCCAGTTGGTAGCCCAGCAGCGCGATGATCCATGGCTCGTTCTGGGTGATCCACCAGCCCACCCGGTCCCCCAGGCGGTCGGCGACCGCCACCGCGAACTCGGTGAAGGCGTCCACGCTGGACCGGCCGGCCCACCCGCCGTCGGCCATCAGCGCCTCGGGCATGTCCCAGTGGTTGAGGGTGAGCACCGGCGTCACGCCCCGGTCGAGCAGCGCGTCGACGAACCGCTCATAGTGGTCGAGGCCGCGGCGCTCGACGCGGCCCTGTCCGGTGGGGAGGATCCGTGCCCAGGAGACGGAGAACCGGTACGCCGTGAGCCCGAGCTGGGCGATCAGGTCGACGTCGCGGGACCACTGGCGGTAGGAGTCGCACGCCCGTGAGCCGTCGCCGCCGCCCTCGACCGCGCCGGGCCGGGCGGTGAAGGTCTCCCACACCGATCGCCCCCGCCCGTCGGCGTGGAGGCTGCCCTCGATCTGGTAGGCGGAGGTCGCGGCGCCCCACAGAAAGCCAGGTGGGAACGTTGTCAGGACTGGGCGGCTCGCCGCCTCGGCGGTGTCGGGCGCGGCGTTCGGCCGCGGAGGGTCGGCCTCGGCGGGACGACGCGGGGTGCCGCTCACGGCGCCATTGTGTTCGGCGCCGAACGAACAGGTCAAGGCCGAATATGGGGACATTGACAAGGCCCCGAAAGAGCACTTTGGATGGACCGCGATCGAAGCCGGTCGTGCACTTCCCACCGTCTTCGCGGTGTGGGATCGTTGCCATGTGCGTCTGACCGACAGTGTGTGGGTGCACCACGACACCTGCAACGTCTACCTACTCGTCACCGGCAAAGAGGCCGTGGCCGTCGACTTCGGCGCCGGCACGGTCCTCGACCACCTGGCGGACTACGGCGTCGAGCGGATCACCGACGTGCTCATGACCCACCACCACCGCGACCAGGGGCAGGGCCTGGCGCGGGCCGCGAGCGCCGGCATCCACATCTGGGTGCCGTCCTCGGAGCGGGACCTGTTCGCCGACGTCGGCACGCACTGGCAGATGCGCACCCTGGACAACGACTACAACCTCCGGCAGGACAAGTTCTCGCTGCTGGACGACGTACCGGTGCACGGCGTCGTGCCGGAGTACCGGACCACCCGGTTCGGCGGCGTCGACGTGACCGCCCTGCCCACCCCGGGGCACACGCTGGGGTCGGTCAGCTACCTCGCCGAGCTGGACGGCAGGCGGATGGCCTTCACCGGCGACCTGCTGCACGGCCCCGGCAAGGTCTGGTCGCTGTCGTCGATGCAGTGGAGCTACAGCGGGCTCGAAGGCGCCGCCGTGTCGGTGATATCGCTCGACCTGCTGGCCGACCGCGACCCCGACCTGGTGCTGCCGTCACACGGTCAACCCATCGACGAGCCGGCACAGGCGATCGCCGAGACCCGGCGCAACCTGCAGGCCCTCGTGGACTTCCGCCAACCCGTGCCGTGGGACCTGGGCGCGCGGCTGCGGCAGCCGTACGAGGAGCTCTCGCCGCACCTGCTGCGCAACCGCACGTCCCACGCCACCAGCTACGCCCTGCTCTCCGACTCGGGCACGGCGCTGCTGATCGACTACGGATTCGACATGATCACCGGCCTCCCCGCCGGCAGCGACCGCGCGTCGCGCCGCCCGTGGCTGGCGTCCTTGGACGCGCTCAAGCGCACGTACGGCATCGACCGGGTCGAGGTCGCCGTGCCCACCCACTACCACGACGACCACGTCGCCGGCTTCGAGCTGCTGCACGAGGTGGAGGGCAGCCGGATCTGGGCGGCGGACACGATCGCGCCGATCCTGCGCGACCCGCTCCGCTACGACCTGCCGTGCCTGTGGTACGACCCGATCCCCGTACACCGGGTGGTCCCCACCGGTATCCCGGTGCGGTGGCGGGAGTACGAGCTGACCATGTACCCGCTGCCCGGCCACACACTGTACGCGGTGGCGATCGCCTTCCAGGTCGACGGCATCACCGTCGTGTCCACCGGCGACCAGCAGGACGGCGGCTGGATCGAGGGGCAGCGCGCGGAGGTCCTCAACTTCCAGTACCGCAACCGGTTCCGCATCGACGACTTCGTCGACTCGGCGCTGCTGTACCGGCGGCTGGCTCCCGACCTCATGATCAGCGGTCACTGGCTGCCCCGGCTGGTCGACGACGCGTACCTGGACATGCTGCTGGACAGGGGCGAGGAACTGGCCCGCCTGCACCGGGCGCTCCTGCCGCTGGGCGAGGTCGACTTCGGCGCGGAGGGGTTCGGCGCCCGGATCCTGCCGTACCGGTCGGTCGTGACCGGCGGCGAGAGCCTGGAGTTCGAGGTGGAGGTACGCAATCCGTACCGGCGGCGCGCCGCGTTGCGCGTCGACCTCGTGACGCCCGGCGGGTGGCGGGTGTCCCCGCGAAGCCGGGAGGTCAAGGTCGACGCGCTCGGCGAGGAGACCGTCCGGTTCACGGTGCTGCCCGCGCCCGGCGCGACCCGGCGGGCACGCCTCGCGGCCAACCTGACCGTCGACGGCCGCGACTTCGGCCAGCAGGCCGAGGCGCTGGTGGACGTGCGTTGACACCGCGATTCGCCGTCGTGGACCCGACCGGACCCCTGGCAAGCCAACCGGGAGTGAAGCCGTGAATGCCGACCACCAGTCCCCGCTCGTCCACCACCTCGACGAACACCTCACGGTGGTCGAGTCGGTCCGCAAGCTCGTCCCCGCCGTCCAGTCCCTCGCCGACCAGGTCTGCGCACGGCTGAGCGGCGGCGGCATCCTCTACGCCTTCGGCAACGGCGGCTCCGCCGCCGACGCGCAGCACCTGGCGGGCGAACTCGTCGGGCGGTACTGCCGGGAGCGGCGGCCACTGCCCGCCGTGGCGCTGTCCACCGACCCGACCGTGACCACCTGCATCGGCAACGACTACTCCTTCGAGGACGTCTTCGCCCGGCAGGTCACCGCGCTGGCCCGGCCGGGCGACGTGGTGGTCGCCTTCACCACCAGCGGCCGGTCGCCGAACGTCGTCGCCGGCCTCCGGGCCGGCCGGCACGCCGGCGCGTTGACGGTCCTGTTCACCGGGCAGCCCGCCGCCGGCGGCGGCCCGGCCGCACGGTACGCCGACCACGTCCTGGCCGTGCCGTCGGAGCGCACCGCCCGCGTCCAGGAGGCGCACGTGCTGCTCCTGCACCTGCTCAGCGAACACATCGACCGCTGGGCCGCCCTGCCCGGCTGAGGCGGAGGCGGCACCACCACCGGAAGGGACGACCGTTCACGATGCTCGGCGCGCGACCACAGCCCGACACCCGCCGGTCACCGGCGATCCCCCGCCAACCGGCGCCGCCCGCCGGCCGGGCGACCCGCGGTCCCCTGCACATGATCGGAAACGCCCACATCGACGCGGTGTGGCTGTGGCCGTGGCAGGAGGGCTACCAGGAGGCGCGGGCCACGTTCCGCGCCGCCCTGCAGCGGATCGACGAGTACCCCGACTTCGTCTTCACCTGCGACTCCGTCGGCTACCTGGCCTGGATCGAGGAGCACGACCCGGAGCTGTTCGCGGCGCTGCGCGAGCAGGTGCGCGCGGGCCGGTTCGAGATCGTCGGCGGGTGGTGGGTCGAGCCGGACTGCAACATCCCCGGCGGTGAGGGCTTCGTACGGCACGCGCTGTACTCGCAACGGTTCCTGGCCGACAGGTTCGGGATGATGGCGTCGGTCGGCTGCAACGTGGACCCGTTCGGGCAGAACGCCACGATCCCGCAGCTGCTCGCGAAGTCCGGCATGGACAGCTACGTGTTCATGCGCCCGCAGGCGCACGAGGCCGAGCTGCCCGGGCCGACGTTCTGGTGGCAGGCGGCCGACGGCTCGCGGGTGCTTACCTACCGGATCCCGCACGAGTACTGCAGCCCCAGGGGACACCTGGGCGTGCACGTCGGCAAGGCGCTGGCGCAGCTGCCGCACACCACCGACCCGCTGATGTGCTTCTACGGCGTCGGCAACCACGGCGGCGGCCCCACCAGGGCGAACATCGACAGCATCCACGAGCTGGACACCACCGACCAGTTCCCCCGGATGCTGTTCTCGACGGTCCGGGCGTTCTTCGACGCGGCGCGCGACACGGGCCGGGACCTGCCCGGGTACGCCGGCGAGATCCAGCCGCACGGGGTGGGCTGCTACTCGGCGCACTCGGGGATCAAGAAGCTGATCCGACACACCGAGCACGCCCTGCAGGCCGCCGAGAAGTGGGTCGCGGTGGCGAGCGCGGTGAGCGGCGTCCCGCGGGCGACCGACCAGCTCGAACACGCCTGGCGGCAGGTGCTGCTCAACCACTTCCACGACACGGCGGCGGGCACGGCGCTGCCGAGCGGGTACGACGACGCCCGCGACCAGCTCGGCGAGGCGCGGTCGATCGCGGCTCGCCTGCAGAACCAGGCGATCCAGAGCATCAGCCGGCAGATCGCGATCCCCGACGAGACGCAGACGGCGCCGTTGGCCGTGTTCAACCCCCACCCCTGGGCGGTGCGGACCACGGTCGAGGTGGAGTTCGGCGGCCAGCTCGGCGACGGCGGGATCGTGGCCGTGGACGACGCCGAGAACCGCACCCCCGTCCAGGTCGCCCGGTCGACGACGCTGACCGGCGGTCGCCGCCGGCTCGTGGTGCCGGTGGAGCTGCCCCCGCTCGGCTACCGGCTCTACCGGCTGTACCCCGACCACGCCGCGCCGGCCGCCCCGGTCACGGACGCCGACCCGGTGCTGGAGAACGAGCACCTGCGGGCGGTGGTCGACCCGGAGACGGGCTGGCTGGCGAGCCTGCTGTGCAAGGCCACGAACGTGGACCTGGTCGACGGCGACGCGGCGGGCGCGGGGCACGCGGTCGTGCTCAACGACCCGACCGACACCTGGGGGCACGGCGTGGTGTCCTACCGGGACGTGATCGGCCGCTTCACCCCCGCGTCGATACGCCGGGTGGAGGACGGCCCGGTCCGGCAGGTGCTGCGGGTGCGCAGCACCTACGGCGCCTCGACGCTGACCGAGGAGTTCGTGCTGGCCGCCGGGGCACGACACCTCGAGGTGCGGGTCACCATCGACTGGCACGAGCGGCTGCGGATGCTCAAGCTGCGCTTCCCGACCGGCCTGACCGACGTCACGGCGACCCACTCGATCCCGTACGGCCACATCGAGCGCGCCGTCGGCGGACACGAGACGGTCAGCCACACGTGGGTGGACGTGTCGGGCGCCCTGGCCGGGCAGCGGGCCGGCCTGTCGGTGCTCAACGACGCCAAGTTCGGTGTCGACGTGACCGGCGGCGAGATCGGCATCACGGCGCTGCGCAGCCCCGCCTACGCCTGGCACACCCCGCTGCCGCTGCCCGCCGACGGCGAGTACGAGGTCATGGACCAGGGGGTGCAGCGGTTCACCTACCGGCTGCTGCCGCACGCCGGCGACTGGCGGGCGGCCGGCACGGTGCGAGCCGCCGCCGAACTCGACCAGCAGCCGGTCGCCCTGCTGGAGTCGTACCACGACGGTCCGCTGCCCCAGCACGGCTCGTTCGCCGCCGTGTCCGACGCCGACAACGTGGTGGTCACGGTGGTCAAGCAGGCCGAGGACAGCGCCGACCACTACGTCGTACGGGGCTACGAGACGGCCGGGGCGGCCGCCCGGGCGACGATCGACCTGCCGTTCCTCGGCCGCACGGTCACCGCGGAGTTCGGCCCGCACGAGATCAAGACGCTGCGCGTCCCGCGCGAACTGGCCGAGCCCGTGGTCGAGACCGACCTGCTGGAGCGGCCGGTCACGCCGCCCGCCGAGGCCGCCCCGCCGCCGCACGATCCGGAGGACCAGCCCGAATGACGTCGGTGACCGTCCTCGACGAGGGCTGGCAGCTGCGCGGGTTCCTCGGCGACGACTGGCAGCTGCACCGCGCCCAGTTGCACGCCCGGCGGGGCCGCGACCACGGGTGGGTGCCCGCCCGGGTCCCCGGCAGCGTGCTCGCGGACCTGCTGGCCGCCGGCCGGGTGCCCGACCCGTACGTCGGCACGCAGAGCCTGCTGTCGGAGTGGGTGCCGCAGCGGACCTGGGTGTACCGGACCCGGCTGCGGACCCCCGGCCTGGCGCCGAGCGAACGGGCGTTCCTGGAGTTCGACGGCATCGACTACTCCGCCTCCTTCACCTCGACGGGGAGCGGATCGCCGCGCACGAGGGCACGTTCGTCCCCCTCGTGGTCGAGGTGACCGAGCGGCTCGGCGCCGGCGAGCACAGCCTCGCGGTGGTCGTCGGTCCCGCGCCGGTGAGCGAACCGCAGGTCGGTTACACCGCCGCCGTGAACGTCCACAAGGGCCGCATGGGCTACGGATGGGACTTCTGCCCCCGCATGGTGCACCAGGGCCTGTGGGCTCCGGTGCGGCTGCGCACCACCGGCGCGCTCCGGCTGGCCGACGCCTGGGCGCGCCCGACGGTCACCGGGGCGGCGGGCCGGGTCGCGGTGACCGTCTCGGTGGACGGCGAGCACGCCGGCGCGACAGCGGAGTGCACGCTGCACGACCCCGCCGGCGCGACCGTCGCCAAGGCCACCGTGCCACTGGACGGCGCGACCGCCGAGGTCGCCCTGCACGTCGAGTCGCCCCGCCGTTGGGAACTCAACGGCCGGGGCGAGGCGCACCGGTACGCGTTGACCGTGGCGCTGCGCGACCGCGGCGGGATCCGCAGCGACGAGCGCCGGATCCGGCTCGGCTTCCGGGACGTGCGCTTCCGCCGCGACCCGGGGGCGCCCGCCACCGCGCTGCCGTACCGGCTGACGGTCGACGGCCGCCCGACCAGCATCAAGGGCTGGAACTGGGTGCCCGCCGACGCCCTCTACGGCGCGGTCGACGAGGCCCGGCTGCGCCACCTGCTCGGGCTCGCCCGCGACGCCGGGGTCAACATGCTGCGGGTGTGGGGCGGCGGCCTCGTCGAGAGCAGCCTCTTCTACGACCTGTGCGACGAGTTCGGCATCCTGGTCTGGCAGGAGTTCACCCAGTCCAGCTCCGGCATGCGCAGCGTGCCCAGCGACGACCCCGGGTTCGTCGCCCGGATGGTCGCCGAGGCCGAACGCATCGTCCCCGCCCGCCGCAACCACCCGAGCCTCGCCGTCTGGTACGGCGGCAACGAGCTGCAACGGGCCGACGGAGTGCCGCTGACCGACGAGGACTCCCCCGTCCTGGCGGCCCTGCACGAGGTCGTCGCGCGGCTCGACCCCGACCGGCAGTGGCTGCCGACCTCCCCGTCCGGTCCGGTGTTCGGCAACACCCTCGACAGCGTGCGGACCAGCCCGGAGCAGCACGACGTCCACGGCCCGTGGGAGCACCAGGGGCTGACCGACCACTACCGGCTCTACGACTCCGGCCGCAGCCTGCTGCTCAGCGAGTTCGGCGTCGAAGGCATGAGCAACGTCCGGGCGATCGAGTCGGTCGTACCGGCGCCCCGGCGCACGCTGCCCACCACCGGCGACCCGGTGTGGGACCACCTCGGCCGGTGGTGGAACAACGAACCGCTGGTGCGGCAGGCGTTCGGCGACCGCCTCACCGACCTCGCGGCGCTGTCCCGGGCCAGCCAGTTCCTGCAGGCCGACGGCCTGCGCTACGCCGTCGAGGCCAACCGCCGCCGGCCGGAGAGCTGCGGGGTGCTGCCCTGGCAGCTCAACGAGTCCTTCCCCAACGGCTGGTGCACCGCCGCCGTCGACTACTTCGGCGAGCCGAAGGCCGCCTACCACCACGTGCGCCGCGCGTACCGGCCGCTGCACGTGTGCGCGGCCCTGCCGGCGCCGCGCGTGACCGGCGACCTCGCCGCGACCGTCTGGGCGTGGTGGGACACCGCGTCCGGCCCCGCGACGGTCACCGCCCGGGTAGTACGCCTCGACGGACGACAGCTGGCCGAGGCGCACTGGGCGACCCGGCTCGACGAGGGCCGGCCGCAGCCCCTCGGGGAACTCCACTGTCCCGCCGCCGACCTGGCCGGGCAGCCCTTCCTGGTGGACCTGTCGGTGACCGCCGGCGCCGAGTCGCGGGCGAGCCGTCAGCTGCTCACCGCCGGCCCCGACCTCGGTGCGCTGCTGGACCTGCCGCCGGCCCGCGTCGCCACCCACCTGTACACCGCCGGGGCGACCTGGACGCTGCGCCTACGCCACGAGGGCGGACCGGCCGTGCCCTTCCTGCGGCTGCTCGACGCCCGGCCGGCCGCCGAGCCGGGCTGGGTCCGCTGGGACGACAACGCGATCGACCTGCTGCCCGGCGAGGAACGCGTCCTGCGCGGCCGGTGGGACGGCGTGGCGCCCGAGGAGCGGCGGGTACGCCTCGACGCCTGGAACCTGCCCACGCGACTGCTCACCGAGGCGGGCCGATGAACCCGACGCGCTCCCACGACGCGCCGCTGACCGTCGGTGGGCTCGACCCGCACCTGTTCGACGTCGAGCAGCGGTACGCGCCCACCCCCACGGCCGCCGGGGGCGTCACCGCCACCGTCACCGCCACCTACCGGGGGGCGGTGCCCGCCCAGGGCCGGCTGCGCATCTCCGTCGGCCTCGCCGACGCCGACGACCCGTACTGGCTGATCCCCGGGCTGTTCTACGGCGAGAACCGGCCCGCCGACAACCACCGCCGCTACCCGCGCTTCGCCCGTGCCGTCGACGAGCCCGCCGACCCGGGGCGGTTCGTCTCGCCCGCCTGGAGCTTCCGGGCCGACCGCGCCGCCACCCCGGCGGTCTTCGTCTGGGGGGCCTCCGGCGGCCTCGCGCTGGCCGTCGACGAACGCAGCTCGCTCGGCCTGAGCGGGATCGGCTTCGCCCACGAGGCCGGCACCGCGCGCCTGCACGTCGACTTCCCGTACGTCGAGGAGCCGGTCAGCTACGTCGGCAGCCAGGAACCGGCGGCAGCGCTGGCCGAGACGCACCTCTGGCAGCCGGGCGAGCGGCACGTCGTGCAGGTGTGCCTCTACCGGCTGCCGGCCGACCGGCACGCGTACGCGCCGGTGCTGCGGGAGCGGCACGCCCGGTCGGCCACCGAACCGCTGCGCCCGTGGGTCGCGGTGGGCGAGGCGGCCGACCTCGCCGCGTACGGGCTGCACCGCTGGCACTACCGCCCCGACCCCGCCGTGCTGCTGGAGACCGCGGCGTTCGACCGGGAGTTCAACGACAACGTCAAGGGCCTCGGCGACCGGGGCGCGATGCACGTGGCCTGGGTCAGCGGGATCCCGTACGCGCACGCGCTCCTGGCGCACGGCCGCCGCACCGGCGACGACGACCACGTCGCGGCGGGGGCGGCCGTCATCGACCACGTCTGCGCCAACCTCGCCCCCTCGGGCACGTTCTGGGGCCAGTGGACCGCCGCGCGCGGCTGGGGCCAGAGCTGGACGCCGGTGCGCGGCGGCCTGCACGCTCGCACCCTCGCCGAGGCGACGCTGTTCCTGCACCGCGCGGTCCGCGCCGAGCGGGCCGGCGGCGCCCGCCGCGACGGATGGCTGCGGGCGGTACGCAGCAACCTCGACGTCGCGGTACGCAACCAGCGCGCCGACGGCAACCTGGGCAGCCTGCTGCACGCCGAGGACGGGCGGATGCTCTCGTGGGCCGGCGCCGCCGGGCTGACCTGGGTCGCCGCGCTGGCCGAGGCGGGCGACCTCGACCCCACCTACCTGGAGTCGGCCCGGCGCGGCGGCGACTACTACGCCCGCTTCGTCGACGAGGAGTTCCTGCACGGCGCCCCCGAGGACGTCGACCTGGCGCCGACGTCGGAGGACGGCTACGCCGCGATCCTGGCGTACGTGGCGCTGTGGCGGGCCACCGGCGAGCCGCGCTGGCTGGAGACCGCCCGCCGCGCCGCGGACTGGATGCTGACGTTCCGCTACAGCTACGACGTGCACTTCGACGGGCACACGCTGCTCGGGCGGTACGGCTTCCGCAGCCGCGGCGCCGACCAGGCCTCCCCCAGCAACCAGCACCTGCACGCGTACGGGCTGATCTGCCTGCCCGAGATGGTCGAGCTGTCCGCCGCCACCGGGGACCCGCACTACCTCGACCGCACCCGGGAGAACCTGGCCTGCTTCCGGCAGTTCATCGCCCGCGCCGACGGCGACTTCAACGCGTACAAGGGCATGGCCAGCGAGCGCTACTACCAGACCGCCTGCTTCCAGGCCAAGGGCATGCTGCTCACCCTGTCGCACGCGTGGAGCGTCGGCGTGCTGCTGCTCGGCTGCGAGGCGGCGCTGAACCTGCCGGAGGTGACCTGGTGACGACCGCCCGGGCGGCGTCAGCCGGCGGCGAAGGGCCGCAACTGCCGTACGCCGGACCGCGGTGAGGTGAGCACCGGCACCGGCACCTGGTCGGCGGGCAGCCGGTCGACCACCCGCGCCATGCTGGCCTGCGCCAGCACCAGCACGTCGACCTCGCCGGCGAGGCGGCGCACCTCGGCGGCGACGATCTCGTCGTGCCGCCCGGGATCGCCGTTCCGCAGCGCCTCGAACGCGCCCGGGCACACCGACTCGCGGATCTCGCACGGTTCGCCGCGCTCGCGGGCCCTGCGCCGCAACAGGTCCCGCGTGGGTTGCAGGGTGGCGGACAGCGTGGCCAGCACCCCGACGCGGCGACCGACCGTGACGGCCTCGGCGGCCATCGGCTCGTCGACCCGGTAGATCGGGATCTCCACCTCGGCGCGGGCCTGTTCGGCCGCCTCCCCGATGGACGAGCACGTGACCAGGACGGCGACGGCCCCGGACTCCTCGGCGAACCGGGCGTAGGCGGCCACCCGCCGGCGGGTGCGCGCCAGCATGCCGTGCGCGACGGTGTCGCGCAGCATCGTCTCGTCCACCATGTTGACCGCGTCCACCTCCCCCACCTCGCCGCGCAGCAGGTCGGCGAAGACGGCGGGCAGGCCCGCGACGGTGTGCAGCAGGCAGACCCGGTTCACCGGCCCGGCCCCAGTCTCGGGTGCCGGGCGGCGACGGTACGCAGGCTCGCCGCCGACGGCAGGGTGGGCAGGTACTCCAGCGCCAGCGCGCCGTCGTACCCGGCGGCGTCCAGCGCCGCGAGCAGCGCGTCGACGTCCAGGTCGCCCGTTCCCGGCTCGTGCCGTCCGGGGAAGTCGGCGAGCTGCACGTGGGCGAGGACGCCCCCCGCCGCGGCGACCGTCCTGGTCACGTCGTCGCCCATGGCGGCGACGTGGTAGGCGTCCAGTTGCAGTGCGACGGCCGGCCGGCCCACCTCCTCGATCAGGGCGAGCACGTCGGAGACGCGGGGCAGCAGGTAGCCGGGGATGTCGCGGTCGTTGATCGGCTCGACCACCAGCCGTACGCCGGCGGCCCCGGCGACGTCCGCAGCCCAGCGCAGATTCTCGGTCAGGCACCGCATCTGCTCGGGCTCGCCGAGCCCGGGCAACCGCCGTCCGGCGAGAACGTTCACCAGCGGGCAGCCGAGTTCGCCGGCCAGGTCCACCGCGCGGCGCAGCTGCTCACGCCACCGTACGGTGTGTCGTGGATCGTTGGTGTAGCCGCGCTCGCCGGCGGCGAGGTCACCGGCGTCCATGTTCAGCAGCGCGACCCGTACGCCCGCCGCCCGCGCCAGGCGGGTCACCTCCTCCGGGACCAGCGGGGGCCACGGGAACTCCACCCGGTCGAAGCCCGCCTCGGCCGCCGCGGCGAAGCGCTCCCGCCACGGCAGCTCGGTGAACAGCAGTCCCAGGTTGACAGCCGAGTGCATCAGGCCGCCTCGGTCCAGGGCCGGCCGTGCCGGTCGACGATGTCGACGAGCCGCCGGAGCCGGCCGACGGAGTCCTCGCGCAGCGCCGCCACCGGGTCGGCGGTGGCCAGGGTGTCGCGCCACACCGCCCGCCCGGCGAGCATGCCCGACGCCCCGCCCCGGCAGGCCGCCTCGACGGCGGTCGGGAAGTCGGCGGCGTCGACCCCGTTGGAGAGCACCACCCAGGGACGCGCGAGCCGCCGGTCGAGCCGCTCGCAGGCGGCCACGAGTTCACCCAGGTCACCCCGCCCCCGGCGGGGCACCTGCGCCTTGTACAGGCTCGGCCCGAGCGGGCCGAGCGCGGCGACGGCGTCGAGGATGCCCGCCTCCAGGTCGAAGTCACGCTGCCCGGGCGCCGGGGCGGCGACCGGTTCGAGGACGGACAGCAGCCCGGCCCGCCGGCACAGGTCGACGAACCGGTGGGCCAGCGCGACCCGGCGTTCCTGGGCGCCGTCGCGCTTCCAGATCACCAGCAGCTTCAGCGCCACCACGCCGTCCCGCCGGGCCCGGTCGAGGTCGACGTCGCCGTCCAGGTCGGTGTCCTCCACGGGGCCGCCGGGCGGTTGGGTGAGCGCGTCGACGGCGAGGATCAGCCCGCAGCCGCCCGGCAGCCCGCGCTCGCGGACCAGGGTGTCGTACGCGTAGTGCCGGTCGATCAGGAACGCGGAGGCCAGCGGCGCCAGGGTGGCGGCCACGTCGAGCTTGAACGACGTCAGCGCGGCGTCGTCGGCGGGGTGGCCGTGCTCGGTGAGCATCGTCCGCAGGCTCTCGCGCTGGTCCATGGCGACCATGGCGAACGTCCCCGTGGGCCGGGCCAGCAGGTCCAGGGTCGGCGGCTGGGTTTCGGTCACGCGGTCTCCTCGCGGTCGGGGGCGGGCACGCGCGCGGCGCGGGCCAACGGGAGGAACCGCGACCGGTACGCCGTCTCCCACTCGGGCTCGGGTCCGGTGGCCGGGCGCAGCGGTCGGCCCGTCGGCGGCGCGTCCTCGACGCCGATGGCCCGCCCGGCGAGCTGGGCCGCGCCGAGCGCCGCGGACTGCTGCCCGGACAGCACGACGACCGGTGCCGGGCTCAGCTGCGCCTTGATCCACATCCAGGTCGGGTTGGCGGTGGGGCCGCCGAAGACCGTCACGGCCTCGGGTGGGCGACCGCTGATCGCCGTCTGGCTGTCGAGCATCCAGCGCACCTGCATGCACAGCCCTTCGAGGACGGCGCGGCCGATGTCGGCGAGGGTGTGCTCCGGACGGATGCCGTGGAAGGACAGCGTCCGGTGCGGGTCCGGCTCGGGGCTGGCCCGCCCCTGCAGGTACGGCTGCACGGTGATGCCGGTGGGCGGGCCGGCGGGCGGGGCCACCAGGTCGCTGAACCACCGGCGCCGGTCCGGCTCCCCCGCCGGCGCCACCCGGTCGAGCAGCCAGTCGACCAGGCCGCCGCTGCTGGACAGGCCGCTGATCAGGCAGAACGAGCGGCCGTCGACGAACGGGCCGACCGAGGTGCCGGTGGGCTGTGCGGGTGGCGCGGGCATCGCCGCGACCGGGGCGACGACGGCCTCCGCCGTACCCATCGAGTCGGCGACCTGGCCGACGCCGCGCACCCCGGCGGCCCAGGCCGCGGCGAGGTGGTCGTGGCCGGCGACGACGACGGGTGTTCCGGCCCGCAGCCCGGTGCGTGCCGCGGCCGCGGGGGTGACCCGCCCGGCGACCCGGTCGACGGCGACCGGGGGCATCTGGTCGGGCCGCAGTCCCGCCAGGTCGAGCAGTTCCGGCTGGTAGGCCATCGCGGTGATGTCGAAGGCGCCGGTGCGGGCGGCCAACGTCGGGCTGGTGGCGACCGTGCCGGTGAGGCCGGCCAGGACCAGGTCGGCGGCGCCGGCCCAGCGGGTCATCCGGCGCGGCACGTCGGGGTGCCGCTGGCGCAGCCAGATCCACCGGGCCAGCGGCAGCTTCGCGCTCGGGTGCAGCCCGGTGGCGGCGAAGAACGCCTCCCGGCCGACCGCCTCCCGCAGCTCGTCGGCCTGCCGGCCGGCGCGGCGGTCCCGCCAGTGCAGCAGCTCGCCCACGGGGGCGCCCTCGGCGTCGACGAAGGTGCCGGTCTCGGCCATGCTGGCGACGCCCACCGCGAGCGGCGCGGCGCCGGTCGCCGCCACGCAGTCGGCCAGCAGCCGCAGCGCGGTGTCCCGCAGCCCCTCGGCGTCGGCGGGGGTGCCGGCGCGGCGCTGCGCCACCGGCGTGCCGTCCGCCCGGTACACGCCGGCCTTGGTGTGCGTGGTGCCGACGTCCAGGCCCGCCAGCAGCGGCTGCCGGCCGCTCATCGCCCGACCGGGTCGAGCGCCGCCGGCTGCGGGTCGGGCTCGGTGGAGATCCGGTCGAGGATCTCCCGCAGCGTGCCGTCGGTGCCGACGTTGCCGGGTACGACCACGTAGGAGGGGCCTCCCTGCGGCGTACGCAGGGTCCACACCGGCACGCCCGGCAGGATCTGCCCCCGGACCCACGCGCCGTCGGCGCGCAGGGCGTCGGTGGCCAGTCGCGCCGAGGTGATGCCACCCTTCGCCACCACCAGGTCCACCTCGTCGGCGAGGCGCCGCACGGTGGCGACGAGCGTGTCCATGAGCAGCTCCGGCGCGGCGGGGTGGTCGGCATGGCAGGGCACCCGGTCGCTCGTCAGCAGCGCCCGGCCGTGCTGCCGGAGGCGTTCCCGTACGGCGTCGGCCAGCAGCCGGTCGTCGCCGCGCCGCGGGCCGGCGGGGATCTCCACCCGACGGTCCCACAGCCCGCCCAGCTCCCGCAGCTGGCGGGTGCTGGCGGCGGTGAAGGAGCCACAGGCCACCAGCACCCGACCGGGGGAGGGCACGGGCAGGCGCGCGAGCGGTCGCGTGGACAGGCCGGCCAGCGCGGCCGCCAGCGAGGCGGCGCAGCGGACCACCACCCGGACGCCCCTGGTCTGCGCTCTGATCAGGCCGACCGCGATGGCCAGGACGTCGGCCTCGGTGACGCAGTCCGGAACGACGAACGCGTCCGGCCCCGCGTCCCGCAGCGCGTCGGCGACGGCGTCGGGCCCCTGCTCGCGCAACCGGTCCAGCGGCACGGTGACCGCGTGCCGACGGCCGCCGCTGACCTCACGTACCCAGTCCGCGAGGCCGGCGCTGCGGTAGCCGAAGACCGGGTCGCGGGCGAATTCCGTGTCGGCGACGGGAACCGCCCCGGCCGGCGTCCGTAGGTAGTGCACGCCGTCGCGGGTGAATCGCCCGCCGTCGAGGAACGCGGGCACGAACAGCACCGGGGTGTGGGGGGCGACGGCTTCGGTCTCGGCGACCACGTGGCCGCGCAACGTCGAGTCCCCGCGCAGGATGAGGGTCGCGGACCGGCCGGCGGCGCGGGCGGCGGTGTCCACCAGGCGGCCGATTCCCGCGACCAGCTCGGCGGCCGGCCGCGCGTCGAGCGCCCGGCTGTTGGACAGCACGAAGGTCGCGGACCGCGCCGAGGCGAAGAACTCGTCGAAGGCGGCCCGGTGGGGGCGCAGGATCACCGCCACGTCGCTGACGGCCTGCGTTCCCGTCGGGTCGTCGTCGACGATCACCTTCGCCCGCCGGTCGGCGGCGATCTCGGCCCGCCAGGTGGCGAGATCCTGCACGGCACGTCCCCCTTGATCGCCGGGCCCGGATCCCACTCTCCGACCGGAAGCGGAAGATGTCAATGTCTGGTCGACTTCCGTCGCCGCCCTGGACCACGCAGCCCCGACCCGCCCATGATCAGCCGGCGGGGACACGACGAGGACCCGCAACCCAGGGGGTACGGGTCCTCGGTGTGCCGGCCGGGCCGGCGGTGGATCAGAAGACGGTCACGCCGTACGCGCTGGCTGCCTCGGTGACGGGCTGGTAGAAGGTGGTGCCGCCGGTCCGGCAGTTACCGCTGCCGCCGGAGGTGATGCCCAGCGCCTTGGTGCCGTCGTACAGCGGGCCGCCGGAGTCGCCCGGCTCGGCGCAGACGGTGGTCTGGATCATGCCCTTCACGGTGCCGCTGCCGACGTAGCGGACCGTGACGTTCAGGGCGGTCACCGTGCCGCTGTGGGTGCCGGTGGTGGACCCGGTGCGCTTGACCGACTCGCCGACGAACGCGTTCGCGGCGGTGTAGCCGCCGGGGTGGCTCAGCGACGCGTTGTCGTAGCGGACCAGGGCGTAGTCGTTGCCCGGGAAGCTGGAGCCGGCGGTCGCGCCGATGAGGGTGGTGAGGCTGGAGTTGGTGTACCAGGTGTTGGCCACGTTCCCGCAGTGCCCGGCGGTGAGGAAGTAGTACACGCCGGACTTCACCACGTTGAAGCCGAGCGAGCAGCGGTAGCCGCCGCCGTAGATGGCGTCACCGGCCGAGACCAGCGGACGGAAGACGCCCTTGGCCCGGTCGATCCGGATCGCTCCGGCCTCGGCGCCGGCGTTCTTCTTCAGGGTGGCGACCTCGGCGGCGGAGACGCTCTCGTCGGCGGTCACCACGACCCGGTTGGACGCGGCGTCGACGCGCCAGGCGATGCCCTCGACGCCGGAGGCCGTCACGGCGGCGTCGACCCGGGCGAGCTGGTCGGCGGTGAAGGTCTGCGGGGCGGCCGAGGCGGCGCCCGGAACGGCGAGCGCGCTGGCGGCCACCAGGCCGACCGTCGCGGCGAGCATATGGCGGATTCTCACGGTCTCCTCCTAGGACGTGAAGGCCGCCGGTTGTGCCGGCGTCCCTGCCGTGTCGCCGAGATCAGATGGGGGGTCACCTCGGCGATCACTTAGCGGCGAGTATCTACCTTGTTCGATGCTCATGCAAGGGGTTGATCGCCAGCAGGGCGTCCCTGATCGAGAGACGCCCCTCAATCACCCACCGCAGCTGGTCATCCGGGCCGAGCACGCCGATCGGCCGGCGCTCGCGGACACGTACGTCGACGCGACCGCCCCGGCGGCGACGCACGCAGCCCGGGGCAGCCGCCCCGCGCCAACCCCGACGGGCAGGCGCTACGGGTCGTACGGCGGACGCGGACAGACAAGTGCCGTGACGGGTGACGACGGCGGGACGTGTGGCTGTACGGCGACGGCCCGGCGGGCGGGCATGATGTCCCTGAGTCCCCTTGATCTGCCGGCTGCCCGGCATCGTCCGTCCGAAAGGGAGTGTTCATGGCTTTAGTTCATCAGGTAACCAGGCCGCTGCGGCGCCTGCTCGTCCCCGGCCTCGCCGCGGCTCTGCTGGTGGTGCCGGCCGGTGCGGCGGTGGCGAGCGGCTTCGGCCGGCCCCAGCTTCCGCCGGCGTCCGGATGGGCTCCCGTGCCGGGCGCGGCCCAGGCCCGGTCCGGGCCGGCCGCGGTGACCTACACGGGGGATCTGTTCGTGTTCGCGCAGGCCCCCGGCGGCGGGGTGCGGACGAACCGGTACTCGCTCACGGCCGACGCGTGGTCGGGCTGGAGCAACGTCCCGGGCACCGCGAAGGCGCACTCGGCCCCCGCCGCCACCGTCTACGGCGGCAACCTGCACCTGTTCACCACCACCGCCACCGGCCAACTGCGCACCAACCGCTACACCACCAGCGGCACCTGGACCGGATGGACCACCATCCCCGGCACCGCCAACGCGCACTCGGCCCCCGCCGCCACCGTCTACGGCGGCAACCTGCACCTGTTCACCACCACCGCCACCGGCCAACTGCGCACCAACCGCTACACCACCAGCGGCACCTGGACCGGATGGACCACCATCCCCGGCACCGCCAACGCGCACTCGGCCCCCGCCGCCACCGTCTACGGCGGCAACCTGCACCTGTTCGCCCGTGGCGACGGCGCTCTGGTACGCACCAACCAGCTGTCCGTGTCGACGGGCGCCTGGTCGGGATGGGCGACCCTGACGGCCCCCAAGGGCGCGACGGCGGCACCGGCGGCCGCGGTCTACGGCGGTGAGCTGCGGCTGTTCCTCCGGGGCGCGCAGCAGCGGATCCACCAGGCCCGAATCGGGTTGTAGTCGGCGCCTCCGGCCGCGGCTTGCGCGGTCGACGGTGCTCGCATGACCGTTTCCTGACGGGGAACTTCTCGCTCATGGCGGGAAGTTCTCCCTGGGCGGTGGAGCAGGAAATGACACAGCTGTTCGCGCATCACAACGCGCGGGACGACGCGCGCGGTGTCACGGTCGGGTCGCCACCACCACGGTGTCCAGGGCGTCGACGGTCTCGTCCTGCACGCGGACAGGACGGCGGGCCGTGTCGGCCCTGCGGACCCGCAGGCCGGGCAGCTCGGCGGCCACGGCGTCCGGAGTCAGCAGCAGGGCGGGATCGCGGGGGCCACCGGTGCCGGCGGTGAGGTTGGCCAGGTCGTGGCCGACCAGGACGAACGACCCGCCGGGGCGTACGGCGGCAGCCGCCTGGCGCAGGACGGTCGCCCGGTCGGGCTGCGGCAGGTGCAGGTAGGCGACGAGGACCAGGTCGAAGGCATCGGCCTCGGGCCGGTAGGTGATGACGTCGGCGACCTGCCAGTCGATGTCGACGCCGCGCTCGCGGGCGAGGTCCCGCCCGCGCCGCACCGCCACTGCGGAGAAGTCGACGGCCGTGACCCGCCATCCGCGGCCGGCCAGCCAGACCGCGTTGCGTCCCTCCCCGGCGGCCAGATCCAGGGCCCGGCCCGGGGGCAGGTCGGCGGTCTCCGCGACGACGAACCGGTTCGGTTCGGCGGTCCAGACCAGTTCCGGAGCGCTGGCGTAACGGGCGTCCCAGTCGGCCCTGTCCACGGCCTGGTCTCCCTTCGGCGCTGATCTTCGCGGTCCGCCCCGATCATCGGCGGCTCGCGGCCTACCCGTCCGCCGGGGCGGGCACCGGGCAGCTGCGCTCGTAGCGCAGGCGCCGGTGCAGGGCCCAGCCGAGCAGGACGATCGAGGCGACGGCGAGCAGCGGCTGGGCCGGCGCGAACCAGGTCATGGCGCCGCTCGTGCCCAGCGCCAGCAGCACCAGCTTGTTGCAGACGGGGCAGCCTACCGCCAGCAGTGACAGCAGCCCGCCGACGGTGCCGAGCCGCTTCTCCGCGACCGGGGACCCGGCGTCCGCGGGTTGCACGTAGGTGGCGAGCAGCAGGCCCGCCAGCACCGCGGTGGCGGCCAACGCGGGCCAGGCCCACCAGGTCACCGCGACGCTGCGGGTGAACAGTGGAGTGTCGATCAGGTCGGTCGGCACGGCGATCACCACCGCGGTCGCGGCGGCGCCGAGCACCACCGCGGCCAGGCGGCGCGGCGTCCAGGTCCGCATCGTGGCCCTCCTCGGTCTGGTACGGACCAATCTAGTTGGACGGCGCCGGAAAGCCGACACGAAGACGTCCACCGGCGGTGCGCTGGCCGCCGCCGTGACGGCCGCGCTGGCCGGGTCGATCCTGACCGCTCCGGCCGTCTCCGCTGCCGCCCCGAGGGCCCGGGGCAGGGCAGCTGCAAGATCGCCGAGGATCCGTCCTGGTCGGGCTGGAGCAACCACCAGCAGGTCGGCGAGCAGCTGGCGCAGATCGAGCGCACCAGCGGCGGCCGGGTGGACGTGGAGGTGGTCGGGCACTCGCCGGAGGGCCGGGAGCTGTACGCGGCCCGGGTCGGCACCGGCGACAAGGTGCTGCTGGTCACCAGCGCGATCCACGGCAACGAGCGGACCGGCACGGAAGCGCTGCTCGGCATCCTCAAGCGCCTGGGCAGCGCCGGCGACGCGCAGACGCGACAGATCCTCAGCGAGATCACCTTCGTCGCGATGCCCATGGTCAACCCCGACGGCGGCGAGCTCAAACCGGCGCATGAACGTGCGGTCCTGGGACGAGACGGTGGCGGAGTTCCCGCAGCTGGCCGGGGCCCCGCGGGCCTGGTACCACCGGCTCAGCGGAGACGGCATCAACCTGCCCGGCTACGACCTGAACCGCGACTTCAACCCGGACCTCGACTACGTGCCGCGCGGCGCGGACCTGCCGGGCCGCGACACCGACGCCGGGTTCTTCCTCTCTCCCGAGTCGCGGGCCATCCGCGACGTCTACGTGGGCCTGCGGGCGGAGAAGGGCGCCGTCGACGCGTACGTCGACCTGCACCACATGGGACCGTGCGACCGTCTCACCGGCGGTGAGCAGGACGGCAACCTCATCTCCGTCTCGCTCGACTACCCGCCGCTGGGCGTGCAGGACGGCGCCGCCTACAAGGCGGCGTGGCCGGCGCTGGACCAGGACAAGTCCCGCCGCTTCTCCTACCCGGGTAGGAGGCGGCGCTCCGACCGTCGGACGCAACCGGGGCCTCAGGTCGGGCGAAGTCCAGGGGTCGGCGCAGCAGCATCTGCAGGTATGACAATCACGCTGCGTCGGGCGGCACACTGGCACCGCCCACTGATGGTCTTCGTCTCGGCGATGGCGGTGCTCGCCGTCGTCTCCGCGGTCGGCGTCGTCGCCGACCCGCGGGTCCTCACCGGTGTGCCGATCTGGCTCAAGCCGCTGAAGTTCTCCCTGTCGTTCGTGGCGTACAGCGTCACCCTGGCCTGGATGCTCTCCCTGCTGCCGAGGCGTAGCCGGGTCGCGGAGCGGGCGGCCACCGTCATCGTCGCCGTGGCGGTGCTCGAAATGGTGATCATCGTCGGGCAGGTGCTGCGCGGCACCACCAGCCACTTCAACGCCACCACCCCGCTGAACGGCGCCCTGTTCGCGTTGATGGGTGCCGCGATCGTGGTGCTGTTCGCCGCGCACCTCGTCCTCGGGATCGTGGTGCTGCGCCAGCGCATCGCCGACCGGGCCGCCCGGTACGCGGTGGCGCTGGGGCTCGGCCTGACGCTGCTCGGCATGCTGGCGGCCGTACCGATGACGATGCCCAGCCAGCAGCGGGGCGCCGAGGGGATCTCGGGGGCGCACAGCGTGGGCGTACCGGACGGCGGGCCGGGGCTGCCGCTTGTCGGCTGGAGCACCACCGGCGGGGACCTGCGGATCGGGCACTTCGTGGGGCTGCACGCGCTGCAGGCGCTGCCGATCCTGGCGATCCTGCTGCGCAGGTTCCTCGGCAGGCGACTGGACGAGCTCACCCAGGCGCGGCTGCTGGTCGTCGCGGGCGGCGCGTACGGCGCGTTCACGCTGCTGCTCACCTGGCAGGCGCTGCGCGGGCAGCCGCTGCTGCGTCCGGACGCGCTCACCCTGGCCGCCGTGGCGGCCCTCATGGTCGCGACCGCGACCGCCGCCGGCCTCGTCGTGACCCGGCGGCGCCGCTCGGAGATGACGCTCGCGGCATGACCGGCACACTGTTCACGCTGACGTTCGCGACGGCCGCGCCGTTCTGGGCCCTGATGATCCTGCTGCCACGCTGGTCGGTGACCGCCCGGGTCGTCCGGTCGCCGCTGATCGTGGCCCCGGTCCTGGTGATCTACGCGATCCTGGTCCTCCCGGCGCTCGGGGAGGTGCTGCCGGCCGTGGCGTCCCCGACCCTGGACGGCGTACGCGACCTGCTGGGCACCGCCGACGGCGCGGCGGCGGCCTGGGCGCACATGATCGCGTTCGACCTGTTCGTCGGCCGGTGGGCGTGGCTCGACAGCCGGGAACGGGGGGTGCCGGCGCTGGTCATGGCGCCGGTGCTGGTGTTGACGATCCTGCTCGGGCCGCTCGGCCTGGCCGCCTACCTGGCGATCCGGACGAGGTGGGAGCGGCCGACGGCCGTTCGTACCTCGTCCGGATCGCAGCGCCTAGGCTGACCCCGTGGGCCGGTTGGGGCGACTGTTCGACGCACGGGACACCCTCGTACGGATGGCGCTGCTCGACCTCAGCGGCATCGGGTACCTGCTGTTCGGCGCCCCGATGACCGGGGCGCCGACGGCCACCCAGTGGGTCCTCGCGGTGATCGCGTTCGCCGTCGCGCTGGCGTTGCACCGCCGGCCGCTGGTCAACCTGCTGGCCCAGGCCGCGCTGCTGGCGGTCGCGATCCCGCTGGTCGACGACGTCACGATCAACCAGGTGGGCACCAGTTGGGCGCTGCTGGAGCTGACCATGCGGGCGCGTCGGCCACGGACCATCTGGCTGGCCGCCGGGCTGCTGGCCGCCGTCGACCTGACCAACTCGATCGGCGACCCGTTCCGGCGGGTCCTCTCCGGCGTGTTCGGGCTGCTGGTGGAGGTCGGCGTCCCGCTGCTGCTCGGCCTGGTCATCCGGACCACCCGGGAACTCGCCCGGCAGGCGCAGGATCGGGCGGAGGCGGAGCAGCGCCGGCGCGAGTCGGACAGCCGCGCGGCGCGCGCCGACGAGCGCAGCGCCATCGCGCGGGAGTTGCACGACGTGGTCGCGCACCACGTGGCGTCGATGGTGCTGCGGGTCGGCGTGGCCCGGCACGTGCTGACCGACCTGGATCCGCGGGTGGGTGAGGTGTTCGACGACGTGCACGCCACGGGGAGCGCGGCCCTGGCCGACCTGCGCCGGCTGGTCGAGGTGCTACGCAACCCCGAGGGGGTACGCGGCGACGCCGCGCTGACCGCGATCGAGCCGTCGGCGCTGCCGGCGGCACTCGGCGCGGCGGTCGACCGGGCCCGGCAGGCCGGCGTCGTCGTGGAGGCCGACATCGACCCGGCGATCGGTTCGCTCGACGCGGTCCGGGGCCTGGCGGTGTTGCGGCTCACCCAGGAGGCGCTGACCAACGTGGCCAAGCACGCCGGCACGTCCGCGCTGGCCCGCCTGTCGGTCAGCGTGGTCGACGGCGCCGTCCACTGGGAGGTGTCGGACGACGGGGGCGGGTGGCTGCCCGCGGCCGTGCCCTCCGGTGGCGGCCACGGCATCACCGGCATGCGCGAGCGCGTCGAGGTCCTCGGGGGGCGACTGGAGGCCGGTCCGACGGGCAGTGGCTGGCGGGTGCGTACCGTCCTGCCGGCTGCGCCGTCTCATCCCCCGTCCCCCGCCGTCGCGCCGGCCCCATCGTCACCGCGGGAACGCGAGGCCCCCGTCGGGCCGCGCACGGCGGAGCCGGCGTGATCCGCGTCCTGCTGGTCGACGACCAGCACCTCATCCGTGCGGGCCTGCGCATGCTGTGCGACGCCCAGCCCGACATCGAGGTCGTCGGCGAGGCCGACAACGGCCGCGACGCGGTCACCCTCGCCGCGCGGCTCGTCCCCGACGTCGTCGTCATGGACCTGCGCATGCCGGGCGTCGACGGGATCACCGCGACCACCCGGATCCTCGCCGACCGTCCCGCCATCCGGGTGCTGGTGCTGACCACGTTCGGCGACGACGACCACCTCTACCCGGCTCTGACCGCCGGTGCCTGCGGATTCCTGCTCAAGGACGCACCGCCCGCCGACCTGCTGGACGGCGTCCGCCGGGCCGCCGCCGGCGAGAGCCCGTTCAGCCAGGAGGTGCTGCGGCGCCTGGTCCACCGCGCGGTGCACGCCCGCGCCGGGACGCCCCGGCCGGTGGCGGATCTGACCGCACGCGAGCAGGACGTGCTGAACCTCGTCGCCGAGGGCCTGTCCAACACGGAGATCGCCGAGCGGCTGCACATCGGCGTCACCACGGTCAAGACCCACATCACCAGCCTGATGACCAAGACCGGCAGCCCCAACCGGGTGCGCCTGGCCCTGTTCGCCCGCGGCGCCTGAGGAGCTCCTGGGCCGGCCGGCCCCTCCCCGCACCGCCGGCCGAAACTCGCTTGCTGCGGGAGGTTCCCTCCCGGACAGTGGTGCCCATGACGTTCTGAGGACAGCTTCCCCCTCCGCTCCCGAGGCCCGCGGCGCCGGCCGGCGCCGTAGTGCCGTCTGTCCACACCTTTCACCGAGAAGCGAGCGTCTTTGTCTCAGCACCACTTTCGGCGGGAACCCCTGCCCAGGTCCACCCCGGCCACCGTCACCGTGTTCGCCTCCCCCACCAGCTGGATCGAGTCCGAAGCCCTCGCACAGTGCCAGCAGGTGGCCGCCCTCGACGGCATGATCCACGTCGCCGGCATGCCGGACCTGCACCCGGGCAAGGGCGCCCCCGTCGGCGCCGCGATGGCGTCGACCGTGTTGTACCCGTTCCTGGTGGGCTCCGACATCGGTTGCGGGATCGCCGTGTTCCCGATCAAGCTCAAACGCGCCGTGCCGGAGAGGCTCGCCGCCCGGTTCCCCGACCTCGACCGCCCGCTCGACCCGGAGCGGGACGGCGACGACCCGGCCTGGGCCGTCGTGGACGGTGACGTTCCCGCGGGTCACGTCGATGGCCTCGGAACGGTCGGTCGGGGCAACCACTTCGTCGAGCTGGCGCGGATCGACACCGTCTTCGAGTCGGGTCACGCGAGCCGTCTCGGGCTCGACGCCGGCGACCTCGTGCTCGTCGTGCACAGCGGCTCGCGGGGGCTGGGCGAGCGGATCCTGCGGGCGCACACCGAGGTCCACGGTGCGGGCCCCACCCCTGATTTCGCCGCCTATCTGGCCATGCACGACGCGGCCGTACGCTGGGGTTCGCTCAACCGGCGGTTGCTGGCCGCCCGGGTCGCCCACGCCCTGGGCACCGAGCCCACCGAACCGGTCGTGGACCAGTGCCACAACCTGGTCGAGGTCCGCGACGGGGTCTACCTGCACCGCAAGGGCGCGGCGCCGGGCGACGGCCGCGACGTGCTCGTCGCCGGGACGCGCGGCACCCCTTCCTACCTCGTGGCCGCCCACGCCGGCCCGGAGGCCAACCACTCGGTGGCGCACGGCGCGGGCCGCAAGATGTCCCGCGCCGACGCCCTGCGCCGCGGCCGGGCCAAGCACACCGTCGAGGAACTGCGCCGCACCCCGGTGGGCTCGCTGGTGGTGTGCGGCGACCGCCAGCTGCTCTTCGAGGAGGCACCCACGGCGTACAAGCGCATCGAACAGGTGATCCGCGACCTCGTCGACCACGACCTGGCCGCCCCCGTGGCCGCCACGGTCCCCCTGGTCACCTACAAGACGCCCGACGTCGGGCCAGCCCGCGGACCCGAGCGCCGGAACGACGGCCGCCGGCGGGGCCGGCGATGAGCGTGCACCTGCTCATGTCCGCCGGGCGCGGCCCGCAGGAGTGCGCCTGGGCGCTGGCCCGGCTGCTGTGCCGGTTGGAAGCCGACGCGGCGCACCACGGCCTGACGACCCACCGGGTACAGACCGTGCCCGGTGACCGGCCCGACACCTACCGATCGGCGCTGGTGCGGGTCTCCGGCGCCGACGCGGAAGCGTTCGCCGCCTCCTGGACCGGAACCCTGTGCTGGCAGGCCCCAAGCCCCTACCGCGCGAGCACCGGCCGCAAGAACTGGTACGTCGTCAGCCGACCGTGCCGGACCGACGTCCCCGCCACGGCGTTCGCGGAGGCGGACGTCGAAATCGTCGCCTGCCGTACCGGCGGCCCCGGCGGGCAGCACCGGAACAAGGCCAGCACGGCGGTACGTGCGGTCCACCGCCCCTCGGGCATCGTCGTGGTGGTCGACACCGAACGGCAGTTCAGCCTCAACCGGCGCATCGCCGTACAGCTGCTGCGACAACGCATCGAGCGCGGCGACGAGGCGGCGCGGCGCGCCGTCGTCCAGGACCAGTGGCGGATCCACGACGAGCTCGTACGCGGCGATCCGACCCGGGTGGAACGCCCCCGCCCGACGGCGGGGGACGCGACCCCGCGACAGCGGACGCACCAGCGGCGGCGGCCCGGGCCGCGCTGAGCGGCGACGGCTCAGCTGGCCCGAGCCGTCGCCGCGGCACCCCGCCGTCAGGGGCGCGCCCAGCGGCCGACCACGGCGGCCGCACCGCCGCCCCGGCGTACCGGCTCGGCCGCGGCGAGCAGCCGGCCGTCGTCCAGGAACTCGATACCCGTCGCGGCGCCGATCTCGGCGGTCGAGGAGAAGGCGTGCCCCGGGGGAAGGCCACCGGCGTACTCGGCGACGAACGCCGGCTCGGCCTGGGTGCTGGCGCCGTTGCGCTGCGACGCCCGCGGCGCCGCCAGCGCCTGCGGCAGGGTCATCCCCAGGTCGATCCGGTTGACCAGCAGCTGCAGGACCGTAGTGATGATCGTCGCGCCGCCGGGCGTGCCGACGGCCAGGAACGGCCGTCCGTCGGCCAGCACGATCGTGGGCGACATGGAACTGCGCGGGCGCTTGCCCGGCGCCGGCAGGTTCGGGTCGGGCGCGGCGCCCTGGGTCGGCGCGAAGTTGAAGTCGGTCAGCTCGTTGTTGAGCAGGAACCCCCGCCCGGGTACGACCATCCCGTTGCCGCCGGTCGCCTCGATGGTCAGCGTGTACTCCACCACGTTGCCCCACCGGTCGGCCACGGTCAGGTTGGTGGTGCTCCTGCGGTCGTCGCGGACGTCGGCGGCCGGCGCCGCCGAGCAGCCGCCGTAGGCGCCGTCGGGCACGCCAGGTGCGACCGGCTTGGGCAGCGCAGCCGAGGCGTCGATCAGGCAGGCGCGTTCCTTGGCGTACGCGTCACTGAGCAGTTCGTGGAGCACGGCCCGCGGGGTGTGGTCGCCGACGTACCGGTTGCGGTCGGCGAACGCCAGCGCGCTGGCCTCCAGGTAGTGGTGCATCGCCTGGGTCGCGCTCATCGAGCGCAGGTCGAACTGCTCGAGGATGTCGAGCGCCTCGCCCACCGCGGTGCCGCCGCTCGACGGGGTGGACATGCCGTACACCTCGAGGCCCCGGTAGTCCGACCTGGTCGGCTCGGGGAAGCGGGTGCGGTAGCCGGCGAGGTCGGCGGAGGTCATCCCGGCCGGGCGGACCGGGTACGGCCAGGACCCGATCGGCTGCGCCGCGACCGGCGGGTGCTGCACGGTGGCGACCAGGTCGCTACCGACCTCACCCCGGTAGAACACGTCGGTGCCCTGCCTGGCGATCAGCCGGTACGTCTCCGCCAGGTCGGGGTTGCGGAAGGTGCTGCCGACCGCGGGCGGCCGGCCACCGGGCAGGTACAGCGCGCCGGTCGAGCTGAACTGCCCGAAGGCGGCCTGGTTCGCGGCGATCTGGCCGGCGAAGGTCTCGTCGACGGTGAAGCCGTCCTCGGCGACGCGCGCGGCCGGCTCGAGCAGCTGCGCCAGCGACCGCGTGCCCCAGCGGTCCAAGGCGTCCTGCCAGGTGAGCAGCGTGCCGGGGACGCCGACCGACAGGCCGCTGATCCGGGCCTCGTCGAACCGGTACGGCTGGCCGGTGGCCGGGTCGACGAAGCTGGTCTCGCTCATCGACGCCGGAGCCGCCTCGCGGCCGTCGATGGTGTGCACCCGCCCGGTCCCGGCGTCGTAGTAGAGGAGGAAGCCGCCGCCGCCGATGCCGGCGGAGAAGGGTTCGGTGACGCCGAGCGTGGCCGCCGCGGCGACCGCGGCGTCGACGGCGTTGCCGCCGCGGCGCAGCACCGCCAGCCCGACCGCGGTGGCGGCGGCGTCCACCGTGGCGACCGCTCCCCCGTACCCGACCGCCGCCGGCTCCTTCGGCGGCTCGGCCGGCTTCGCCGCCTGTCCGGGTACGGCGGTCCCGGCCACGACCGTGGCCAGCGCGATCGTGGCGGTGATGAGGGTACGAGGTCTCACGTGGTCTCCCCGGATCGACATGGGTGGACCTACTGCCTACCGCCACGGCCGCGAGTAGGCAACCGGTCGAGCCGATGTTCCCGATCCGCCCTGGTCACCCAGGCGATCACGGCCAAGACCTGGCGGGCCACCGTCTGGGGCCGCGCGGGAACGCGGCCGGGTGACCGTGGCCCGGTGGGAGGGCACCCCTGGCCGGTCCTGCCGTGGTGGCGGCGCCCGCCGGGCCGGTCTTCCCCGGCCCGGCGGGCGCTCCCTTTCGATCAGTCCTGCCTTGCGGAGATCGAGCTCTGCGCCGTGTTCGTGGCGGCCCGGATGCCGAAATAGGCGGTCGTGATGGAGGTGATGGCGGTGAAGGCGCTGGCCAGTATCGCGACGGTCTGAGAGTCCGCGGTGTTCTCATCCAGACTGACCAAGCCGATGATCGAGGCCGCAACGATGGCCGCGTCTCCCAGGACCACCACCAGCAGCCCCGTCACCGCCCGGGTCTTCTGAACGCCGTCCCTGGTACCGACGGGCTTTCCTGGTGAACCCCCGGTTCGATCACCGGGCGGAGCCGGCGGTGGATCGCTCGGCTGACTCGGCGGCGGATCCAGCCCTTCAGCCACGGCACCTCCAGTCTTCCGCGCCCCGGGTGTTCTTGATCGATGGCTGTGCCGGCGCGCCCGCACGTACGATCCGACCGCGCCGTGTGAATCATTTTCTCCTCGCGCGCCCTGGCACCGGGGACGGACGGGTCGGTGCCACAGGATCTGCGAAACGGCGTGCCGGCGTCCGGGAACGCTCTCGGCGCTCATCTGCCGAGAGACCGGCAGCACCCCGACCAGGGCGCACGAACGGGGACAGTCGGCGGTCACGTCGCCTTCCCTCCCACGTACCGTGCCGGAAATTTGCCGAACCCGTCCCGCCGTCGGCGCCGCCGGTTGACAATGCTGCTGCGACAAGACGTACCGTGATGCGAGGTCGACGTGGCGGAGACAATTCGAGATCAACCGTCGCGTCCGCAGAACTCGCCCGAGGACGCCGACCGACAGGACATCCGACTCGCTGTGGTCATGACCGGTGGGGTCAGTCTCGCGGTGTGGATCAGCGGGGTCACACTTGAGCTCTTCCGGTTGGCCACGGCCCGCACGAGGCAGGAATCCACCTGGACGGCACTGCTGGATCTGCTCCAGGCTGACGTCCGCATCGACGTCATCGCCGGGACCTCCGCCGGCGGACTCAACGGCGCTTTCCTGGCGCTCGGCCTCGCCAGAGGCGGAGACCTGTCCGCCATGCGGGACCTGTGGCGTGAACACGGCAGTCTGGACCGGTTGCTGCGCCATCCGTTGACAGCGAACCCGAAGTCGCTGCTCAGGGGCGACGACTACTTCCTGCCCAGGGTGCGGGAGGCGCTGGAGAGCGTCGTCTCGCATGCCACGCCCCCCGGAGGCCCGACGGACGAACCACTGCCGGTCGAGCTGGTGCTCACCGGAACACTCTGGCGGGGCCGCTGCACGGCGTTCACGGACGACCTGGGCGTGGCGATCACCGAGACCGACCACGACGCCACCTTCCGGTTCGCCAACCTGCGAGCCGGCTACCCGGACGGCCGGCCGGTCAGCGGCGACCTGGCGGCCGACGCGGTGCTCGACGAGTTGGCCGCCGCGGCACGCTGCACCTCCTCGTTCCCCGGCGCGTTCGAGCCGCACCTCGTCCGCGTCAGCCCCGGCGATCCGGGCGGTGACCTGCGGTGGGATTCGGCAGCCGGCCGGGCCAACTTCCGCGAGACGCAGTACGTGGTGGATGGCGGCGTGCTCCTCAACAAGCCGATCCGCCCCGCCCTGGAGGCGGTGTACCGGCAGACCGCCGGCTTCCAGGTGCGCCGGGTTCTCGCGTACGTCGCGCCGGACCCGGGCGAGCAGGCCCACCCCTCCCCCGCGGTCGACCCGGCGGCCGTAGCGCGCGCCGACGCCGCCCAACCCGGGCCGGAGCTGCCGTCCGCCCGCGAGGTGCTGCTCGGGGTCCTGACCCGGCTGCGCGCGACGGACTCCGTCTCCCGCGAACTCACCGAGATCCGGAACCGCAACGGTGACGTGCGGGTGCGCCGCCGGGCCCGCGACCGGTTCGCCACCGCCATGGCCGGGGTGGCCGACCAACTGTCCGAACGGGCGTGGCCGGCGTACCTGGAGACCCGTGTCGAGAACGCGGCCCGCACCGTGGCCCCGCTGCTGGTGGCGGGGCAGCGCGGCCGGCCCGCCGAGCGGTGGAGCGAGCAGGAACTGCTCGCCGCGCTTCGACGGCAGAGGATGGCCTTCGTTCCGGCGGGCCCCCTCACCACGGCGCTCGAGCGCGCCGACGAGTCCTGGGACTGGGGACAGACCACGGTCCAACGCCTGGCCGACATGACGATCGACCTGCTCAAGCGGGCGGTGTGGCTGGCCCACCTCGGCTCGCCCGAGCGGGGGGCCGTCGTGCGGTGCCGCGAGAAGGTGGCCGGCACGCTGAAGGAGGTCCACGCCGGCCGGGAGGATCTCAACGGCTACTGGTCGAAGGCACCGAGCGGACCGGCGCGGTACGGCATCGGCCCGATGCCGGTACGCCGCGGCTCGACGAATCAGCCGGCGGAGAACCCGCACGAACTCGAACGGTGGCTTCAGGCCGCGTTGGCGGCGTGGGACGCCGCGGCCGTCCGCGAGGGCGGACGGCGCACCCGCCTGTACCGGCAGGCCCTCGAACTGGCCCGGAACCTCCGCGAGATCGCCCCCGTGGTGCGGACGGTGAGCGCCGCCGGAAACGACGTGGTCGATCCGGATCGCGAGTGGGCCGACCGGCTCGCCGCGCTCCACCAGTTCCTCCTGCCGGCGCCGTCCGTCGCACCCGCGAGCGGCCCCGACCCGGTGGCCACGGCGGATGCCGGCCCCGCCCTCGCCGAGGCCCTCGGCGACGAGACCGTGTTACGGAACATGCTGCGCCTGGAGGTGGCACAGCTGGCGTTCACCGGTGCCAGCCACGAGCCGGAGCAGGAGGTGGAACTGGTCAAGGTCTCGTCACTTCAGCCGGATCGGTTGACCGGTGTCCAGCTGCACCACTTCGGGGCCTTCTACCGCGGCTCATGGCGGGTCAACGACTGGCTGCACGGCCGGATGGACGGGGTCGCACAGCTCGTACGGATCCTGCTGGCCCCGGAGCGGTTACGGCAGTGCCTGCTCACGCCCGACTCGGCGCCTCCCGCGCGTCCCCGGCCGGCACGCTCCGAGGCGGTCGCCCGGCTGATGGAGGCGTTCGAGAGGTGCGCGGTGCCCGACCGGTCGCCGGACCGGGAATGGCTCGCCGCGCAGTGGGCCCAGGACCGGGCGGCGTGCGAACGCGAGGTGCTGCTGCTGGTCGCCGGTGCGGACGCACCGGCACTGGACGCCTGCACCCGCGCCATAGCCCGTCCGATCCAGACCGCCGTGTTGCGGGAGGACCTGCGCAGCCTCGCCGAGGCGGTACGCGCCGAAGGGGACGACCGCGGCGTGCCGAGCACGACGTGGCTGGCGTCCGTCGACGCCGCGTGGCGCAACGGGCGGAGCATGCCGGCGCAGGACCTGTGGCGGTGCTGGGACGAGGCCGCGAAGATCGGCCGGGAACGCGTCGAGGGCGACGTCGGCAGTGACACCTTCGCCCGAACCGTCTCGCACGCCACCACCGTCCTCGCCAATGTCGCCGGTGCTGCCGTTCCCGTCAAGCCGCTGGCCATGCTCCTCTCCGCCTTCCGCGGCTACGCCCTCACCGTCTGGGCGATGGTGTCCCTGCTCACGCGCCGCAGCGCGGTGGGCAGGCATGCCGTCGACATCGCCGTCGCAGCCGGCGGTGCGCTGCTCGCCGTCACCCTTCTGGTGCCCGGGGTCCCGGTCGCGCTGACCCTCCTCGCGGTCCTCCTGCTGCTGGCCGGGTTCTCGTCCGCCGCCCTGCTCTCGCCCCAGGCGAGACCGGTCGGCCTGCGGCTGGCCGCGGCGGCGCTCGTCGTACTGCTCGCCCTGGGCGGCGTCGTGTGGTCGGACCTGGCCCGCAACGGCTCCACCGCGCTGATCTGGAGCCTGTCGATCAAGCTCGGTGTCTCGGTGCTCGTCGTCCTGCTCGGATGGTGGGTGGCCCGCGCCCGGCCCGGACGGTCCGGTGACGACCGGCGATAGGCGCGTCCGTCCACGCCTGTCGCCGGTTTGGCCGTCGAGCCCCAGCGCCCGGGATCCGGTGGTGAAACGCCACGGCCGCGCCCGTCGCTATCGCACTCAGAGGCCCTGATGCTCGGCGTCTTCGACGTCGAGCCCGGTGTCATGCTCCAGTTCGGACATACCGATACGTTTTTGGTAACAGATGCCGGTCGCATCTGGTGCGCGTCGCTTCGGTGGAACAACCTCTGTGTGGGGCCTACCGCCCCACCGCATGTCGAGAGGAAAACCCATGCGCAAGACACTGGGCGTCGCGCTGCTGACCGGCGCCGTCGTCGCCGCCACGGCGGCCGGCGCGACAGGCGCCACCGCCGCCTCCGGCGCCGAGACCACCGGTTACATCGTCGTACTGCGCTCGGACGCCGACTCCCCGTCGGTCGCCGCCGAGCACTCGCGGGCCAACGGCGCCGCCCTCGGCCACGTCTACCAGCACGCCCTCCGCGGCTACTCGGCTCGGATGAGCGCCGCCGCCGCGGCGCGCGTCGCGCGCGACCCGCGGGTGCTGTTCGTACAGCCCGACGGGGTCGCGACGGTCGCCGCCCAGACGACTCCCACCGGCATCAACCGAGCCGACGCCGAGCTCAGCCCGACCGCGAAGATCAACGGTGTGGACGAGCGGGTCGACGTCGACGTGGCGGTGATCGACACCGGCATCGACCTCACCCACCCGGACCTGAACGTCTACCTGGCCGGAGCCAAGAACTGCTCCACGGGCGCCAGCGCCAACGACGGCAACGGGCACGGCTCCCACGTGGCCGGGACGATCGGCGCGCTCGACAACAACGCCGGCGCCGTCGGCGTGGCTCCGGGCGCCCGGGTCTGGCCCGTCCGGGTGCTGAACAACGCCGGCAGCGGCAGGTTCTCCGACATCATCTGCGGCATCGACTACGTCACCGCGCACGCCAGCGAGATCGAGGTCGCCAACATGAGCCTCGGCGGCTCCGGCTCCGACAGCGCCTGCGGCAGCAACAGGGACGCGATGCACGAGGCGATCTGCCGGTCGGTCGCCGCCGGCGTGACGTACGTCGTCGCGGCCGGCAACGAGACCGACAACGCGGCGAACCATGTGCCTGCCGCGTACGACGAGGTGATCACCGTCAGCGCGCTCGCCGACTTCAACGGCCTCCCCGGCGGCGGCGCGGCGGCCACCTGCCACAGCGACGTGGACGACACGATCGCCGACTTCTCGAACTTCGGGGCCGACGTCGACCTGATGGCGCCCGGCGTCTGCATCTACTCCGCCTGGAAGGGTGGCGGTTACAGCACCATCTCGGGCACGTCGATGGCCAGCCCGCACGTGGCCGGTGGCGCCGCCCTCTACAAGGCGACCAACCCGACCGCAACCCCGGGCGCGGTCAAGTCCGCTCTCCAGGCGGCCGGTACCACCGCCTACAGCTGGCCGGCCGGCGACCCCGACGGGGTCCAGGAGACGCTGCTCAACGTCGCCACCTTCTGACCGGTGACCGTCCCGGCCCGCGCGGGCCGGGACGGTCGCTTCGGCGCGGGCCCGGGCCCGGGCCCGTCGTTGTCGGCGCGGGCCCGGGCCGGGACGGTCGTCTCCGGCGCGGTCAGTGCGGGAAGGACCGGGGCGCGCGCCACTCGATCTCCGCGCGGAACGCCTCGATCCGCGACGCCACCTGTCGCATGCCGACGGTGTGCTCCAGCCGGTCGAGGTAGAGCGAGCGGCGGGCGAGACCGTCGAGGTCGAAGCTGAAGTAGATCGCCATCAGCGGGTTGACGAACAGGGTGCTGCCCCGGGTACGACGGGTGACGTGCACGTCCCCGTCGGCGCCGCGGGTGGCGGCCGCGATCTGCCCGTGCACGATGCTGGGCCGCAGCGGCGTGGCCGCCTGCCCGTACGCGACCGCCTCCCGGTACAGCTCCGTCTCCCGGCTGGTGCCCGGAATCGACAGCGCGCCCAGGTACGCACCGTCGCGATCGAGGGCGGCGACGTTCTCCAGCACCTGGGTGTGGTTGATCCCGTGGTACGCGTCGATGCCGAACCCGAGGCAGACCACCAGCTTCACCGGCACGTCCAGCCCGGCGACCGCGGCGAGGCTGGTCATGTCCTCCACCGGGGTGCCGAGGCCGGCCTCGTCGCCGCGCATGAGGATGTCGGTGCCGCCGTCGACCAGCACCACGGCGTCCACACCGAGCGCGTCGACCAGCTGCCGGTAGGCGTGCCGCAGCGGCTGCACGCCGACCTTCGGGAAGGCGTACACGGTGCACGGCAGGTCGCGGACGGCGAGCCAGCGGGCCAGCGCCCGTTCCGGGAAGTAGTCGTCGGGGCCGACGGTGTCCGGGGTGACGGCGGCGACGTTCTCGGCCGTCCAGGCGTCCAGGTCGAGCAGTTCGAGCCGGGTGAAGGAGAGGTTGGCCAGGTGCACGGTCCGGCCGGCGTCACGTAGCGCGACGGCCAGCGGGATCGCGGCGTACACGTCGAAGCCGCCGCCCGCGCCGGCGAGCAGCACGGTGCGGGTCTGCTCCAGCGCGGCGAACAGCGGCGGTACGGACAGCGACGGCATCGGGCCTCCTCGGGCGACGGTCGCGGGGGGTTTCCGCGGCGGAGCGCCCGCCGATCCCTCCCCCTGATCCCCGTTGCGGCAAGCAACCTACCAACGGCGGTGGCCCCGCCGGCCGATCACGGTGGCCACGTCGCTGACCCTCGCCGAGCCCGCCGTCGGCACGGGCCGCGTCCCGGTCCGACGCCGGAACGAGGCCGCTCGACCGGCAGGCGACCGGGTCCCCGCCGCCGGCCGGCAGGGAGTGTTCCGGGGCGTACGGGTCGTCGGCACCGGAGGGCGGGACGGGCGGGCCGTACTGCGGCTTGCCGTCGACGTGCTCCTGCCAGTCCGCCTGGGCGGTGCCGGCCGAGGCGGGCCGGGCGGCCACCATGGCGTTGGCGTAGTCGAGGACCGGGGCGTCGGTCCGCAGCCAGTCCGCGGTCGCCTTGCGGTTGAGGTCGATCAGCCACCGGTCGCCGGCCGCCACGTCGATGGTGAGCCGGGCCTGGGGCCGGGCGCCCGTGGCGTCGTACGGGTGAACGGCCCGATAGGCGTCGATGAACGACTGCAGGCCAGCCAGGTTCGGGGCGGTGTTCCGCTCGTAGTCGATCTCGATGCCTACGCCGAGCCGGGTGGCGACGGCGGCGGCCCGCTGACCGAGCAGGGTGGCGTTCTCGGCGAGCGCGCGAGGTGGAACCGGAGATTGACTCTGGCCTTTGCTTGATCAGTCAACTAATGTGAACAAACTTCCCGGCGGAAACGTAGCAGCTGGTCAGCAGAGGTCGAGGGGGCACGTTGCCGCACGATCATTCGTTTCACAATTCGGCCCCTGACCAGGTACGGACAACCGCAGAGATCCAGCCCCTGCCGGCGACCGCCGTCGGCGCCGGGCCGGGCCAGGCCGAGGTCCCGCCGAACCTGATCCCGGCCGACTGCGCCCGGATCACCCCGAACATGCTGCCGCTGGTCGACCTGAGTCAGCGGGAGATCGACGCGGTCGTCGCCACGGTCCCCGGCGGGGCGCCGAACGTCCAGGACATCTATCCCCTGGCCCCGATGCAGGAAGGGATCCTGTTCCACCACCTGATGGCCCGCGACGGTGACCCGTACCTGGTCACCAGCCTGATCGGCTTCGCCGACCGGGACCGGCTCGACCGCTACCGGGCCGCGCTGGAGGCCGTGATCGCCCGGCACGACATCCTGCGCACCGGGATCGTCTGGCAGGGCGTCAACGAGCCGGTCCAGGTGGTGTGGCGGCGGGTGCCCCTGCTGGTGGAGGAGGTCACGCTCGACCCGGCGGGCGGCGACCCGGGCCGGCAGCTGCGCGAACACTTCGATCGGCGGTACGGCCGCCTGCCCCTGGACCATGCCCCCCTGCTGCTGCTGGTCGCCCGCGACCCGCGCGACGGCAGGTGGCTGGCCCTGGAGCTGATCCACCACATCATCGACGACAACACCTCGCTCAAGCAGCTCAACGCCGAGATCCAGGCCCACCTGGCCGGTCAGGCCGACCGGTTGCCGCCACCGCTGCCGTTCCGCGACTTCGTCGCCCGGATCCGGAGCGGCGTCGACCGGGCGGCGCAGGAGGCGTTCTTCCGCGGGATGCTCGTCGACGTCGACGCACCGACCGCGCCCTTCGGCCTGCTCGACATCCACGGCGACGGCCGCGCCATGCGCGACGCCCGGGTACGCGTCGACGCCGGCCTGTCGCGGCGGCTGCGCGACCGGGCGCAGGCCCTCCAGGTCAGCGTGACCAGCCTCTTCCACGTCGCCTGGGCGCAGGTGCTGGCCCGGGCCAGCGGCCGCCGGGACGTGGTGTTCGGCACCGTGCTGTTCGGCCGGATGCAGGGCGGCGTCGGCAGCGACCGGATGCTCGGGCCGTTCATCAACACCCTCCCGGTGCGGGTCACCCTCGGCGGAACCGGGGCCGCGGACGCCGTGCGGCGCACCCACGAGACGCTGACCGAGCTGATCCGGCACGAGAACGCGCCGCTGGCGCTGGCCCAGTCGTGCAGCGGGGTGGCGCCGCCCGCGCCGCTGTTCACCGCCCTGCTGAACTACCGGCACGCCGCGGTGCTGGCCAAGCCCGAGACCACGGCGACGGTCGGCGCGGACGACCTGACCTACCTGGCCGCCGAGGAGCGCGGCAACTACCCCCTCGCCCTGGACGTCGACGACCTGGGCGACGACTTCGTCCTGACGGTCGCCGCCACGGCCGAGATTCCGGCCGACCGCGTCTGCGCGATGGTCGAGCGGGCGCTGGAGACCCTGGCCGAGGCGCTGGAGCGGGCACCGGGCGCGGCGGCGGACCGGCTCGACGTCCTGCCGCCCGCCGAGCGGCGCCGGCTGCTGGCGGACGGCAACGATTCGACCGTGGCGTACCCGCCGGGGCGGTGCGTGCACCACCTCGTCGAGGCCCAGGCGGCGCGGGACCCGTACGCGGTGGCGCTCGTCCTCGACGACGAAGAGCTGACGTACGGCGAGTTGGACGCGCGGGCCAACCGGCTGGCGCACCACCTGCGCGACCGCGGCGTCGGCCCCGACCGGGTGGTCGCGATCTGCGTCGAGCGCTCGCTGGACACGGTGGTGGCCCTGCTCGCGGTCCTCAAGGCCGGCGGCGCGTACCTGCCGTTGGACCCGGCCTACCCGGTCGACCGGCTCGCCCACATGCTGGCCGACAGCGCGCCCGTCGCGGCGCTGACCCACGGCCCGGCCCGCGACCGGCTGCACGCCGCGCTGGCCGGGACCGACACCCCCGTCGTCGACCTCGACCTCGACGTGGCGGCCTGGGCGGACCTGCCGGCGACCGGCCCGGTCGTCGCCGACCTGGCCCCGCACCACCTGGCGTACGTGATCTACACGTCCGGCACCTCCGGCGCCGCCAACGGGGTACTGGTGGAGCACCGACAGCTGGTGGCGGTCGCCGCCGCCTGGGAGCGCCTGTTCGACCTGCGCCCCGGCCTGACGCACCTGCAGATGGCCAGCTTCTCCTTCGACGTGTTCACCGCCGACGTGGTGCGCGCGCTGGGCTTCGGCGGGCGGCTCGTGCTCTGCCCGCGCCCGCTGCTGCTGGACAGCCCGGGCCTGTACGCGCTGCTGCGCCAGCACGACGTGGACTTCGCCGACTTCGTGCCGGCGGTGCTCAACCCGCTGATGGCGTACCTGGACGCCGTCGGCGGAACCCTCGCCGGCCTGGAGACGGTGGTCTGCGGCTCCGACGTGTGGACGGCGGCGAACGCCGTCCAGCTGCGGACGCTGTGCGGCCCGCGGGTGCGGATCGTCAACGCGTACGGCGTGACCGAGGCCGCCATCGACAGCACCTGCCACCTGCTCCCCGCCGATGCGGCCGACGTGGTGCGCCTGCCGATCGGCCGGCCGCTGCCCAACGTGCGGGTCTACCTGCTCGACGCGGCCGGCGAGCCGGTGCCGGTCGGGGTGGTCGGCGAGATCTGGATCGGCGGCGCGGGCGTGGCGCGCGGCTACCTGAACCGGCCCGAACTGACCGCACAGCGCTTCACCGCCAGCCCGTTCGTGCCGGGTGACCGGCTCTACCGGACCGGCGACCTGGGCCGCCGGCTGCCGGACGGGCAGGTCGAGTTCCTCGGCCGGGACGACTTCCAGGTGAAGATCCGCGGCTTCCGGGTGGAACTCGGCGAGATCGAGGCCCGGCTGGCCGCCTGCCCGGGCGTCCGCGAGGCCGTCGTCGTCGCCCGGCCCGACACCAGCGGCCACCAGCGGCTCATCGCCTACCACCTGGCCGCCGCCGGGCAGCCGCCGACCGCCGCCGCGCTGCGCGACCGGCTCGCCGCCGAACTGCCCGAGTACATGGTGCCCGCGGCGTACGTCCACCTCGCCGCGTGGCCGCTGACGCCCAACGGCAAGCTCGACCGGGCGGCCCTGCCGGCGCCGGACGGGGAGGCGTTCGGCCAGCGCGGCTACGCCGAACCGGTGGGCCTGTTGGAGACGATGGTCGCCGGAATCTGGGCGGAGGTGCTGGGCGTCGAGCGGGTCGGCCGCCACGACGACTTCTTCGCCCTGGGCGGCCACTCGCTGCTCGCCATGCGCCTGGTGTCGAAAATCCGGCAGGCGCTGGGCTGGGAGGTGTCGCCGGCGGCGGTCTTCGCGGCGCCGGTGCTGTCCACGTTCGTCGCTCGGCTGACGCCGGACGGCCGGGACGTGCTGCCGCCGATCCGCCCGGTCGACCGCGCCGGGGCGCTGGAGCTGTCGTTCGCGCAGCAGCGGTTGTGGTTCCTGGAACGCCTGGGCAGGGTCAGCCTGGCCTACCACCTGCCACTGACACTCCAACTGGACGGCTGGCTCGACCGCGACGCCCTCACCTCCGCCCTGGACGCCCTCGTCGCCCGCCACGAAGCCCTCCGCACCCGCTTCGTCACCAACGGCGCCGACGCCCACCAACACATCGACCCACCCGACGTCGGCCTCACCCTCCACACCGACGAGCTCACCGGCCACACCGACGCCGGCAGCCGTCTGGCCCAGATCCGGGACGAAGAAGCCACCACCCCGTTCGACCTCACCACCGGCCCCCTCATCCGCGGCCGACTCGTCACCCTCGCCCCCGACCGACACATCCTCCTACTCACGATGCACCACATCGCTGCCGACGGCTGGTCCATGGGCGTCCTCACCCGCGACCTCAGCACCCTCTACACCGCATTCCACCAGCACCAGCCCAACCCACTGCCACCACTGGCCGTCCAATACGCCGACTACGCCACCTGGCAACGCCAATGGCTCACCGACACCACCCTCACCCGCCAGAAAACCTACTGGCGCCACACCTTCACCGACGCCCCCACACTCCTGGAACTACCCACCGACCGGCCCCGACCCGCCGAACAGGACCACCACGGCGCCCTCCTGCCCGTCGACCTCGACACCGACCTCACCGCCGCCCTGCACACCCTCACCCACCACACCGGCGGCACCCTGTTCATGACTCTCCTCACCGGCTGGGCCATCGTCCTGTCCCGCCTCGCCGCACAGCACGACCTCGTCATCGGCACCCCCACCGCCAACCGACGCCGCACCGAACTCGAAGACCTCATCGGCTTCTTCGTCAACACCCTCGCCCTCCGCATCAACCTCGACGGCGACCCCACCGTCACCCAACTACTCCACCGCGTCCGCGACCTGTCACTGACCGCCCTCGAACACCAGGACCTGCCCTTCGAACAGGTCGTCGAAATCGTCAACCCCACCCGCAACCTCGCCCACGCACCCCTGTTCCAGGTCATGTTCGCCTGGCAGAACAACGAGGAAACCGACCTCGACCTGCCGGGCATCGACGTCACCACCCTGCCCACCCCCCACCCCAGCGCCATGTTCGACCTCAACCTCTCCCTCACCGAACACGACGGCCGGATCACCGGCACCCTCGAATACGCCACCGCCCTGTTCGACCCCACCACCGCCCACCAACACACCCGCTACCTCCACCACGTCCTCACCCAGATGGCGGAGCATCCCGACCGGCCCATCAGCGAACTGTCCCTGATGGACGCGCGGCAGCGGCAGCGGCTGGTGCGCCAGGGCTCCACGTCGCCGGTGGCGCAGGGCGTCCGGGCGCGCTTCGAGGAGCGGGCGGCGGCCAACCCCGAGGCGATCGCGGTGACGTTCGAGGGACGGTCGCTGCGCTACGGCGACCTGAACACCCGCGCCAACCAACTCGCACACCACCTACGCGACCTCGGCGTCGGCCCCGACTCGCTGGTCGCGATCTGCCTGCGCCGGTCGCCGGACCTGATCGTCGCGCTGCTGGCCATCCTCAAGGCCGGCGGCGCGTACCTGCCCCTCGACCCGGCCTACCCCGCCCCGCGGCTCGCGTACATGCTGGACGACAGCGCCCCGGTCCTCCTGCTCACCGGCGCCGACACCGCGACCGTCACCGAGGTCGCCGGCGCGCCGCCTGCCGTCAACCTCGCCACGGACGGCGAACGCTGGGCCGGGCAGCCCACCGACGACCCCAGCCCGGTCGCCGGGCCCGACCACCTCGCGTACGTCCTCTACACCTCCGGCTCCACGGGCCGGCCGAAGGGCGTGGCGCAGACCTGGCGTTGCCTCGACAACCTGATCGACTGGCAGCTCCGGTACGCCGCGCCCGGCAGCCCGGCGCCGGAGCGGGTGCTGCAGTTCGCCTCGATCAGCTTCGACATGTCCGCCCACGAGATCTGGAGCACCCTGTGCCGGGGCGGCACGCTGGTGCTGATCGACGAGGAACGCGCCAGGGACCTCGGCGAGCTGCGCCGCCTCATCGCCGAACAGGGCGTACGGCGCGCGTTCCTGCCGACGGCGGTGCTGCACCAGATGGCGAGCCTGACCACGGACGAACCCCCGCTCGCGTCCGGCTGCGAGATCGTCACCTCCGGCGAGGCGCTGCGGATCGACGACGGCGTCCGCGCCCTGCTCGTGGGCCTCGGCGGCGGATACCTCTACAACCACTACGGCCCGACCGAGACGCACGTGGTCAGCCAGTACGCCCTGGCCACCGCCGACGCGGCCAGCTGGCCGGCGCTGCCGCCGATCGGCCGGCCGATCGCCAACGCGCGGTTCTACGTGCTCGACGACCGGCTCGACCCGGTGCCGGACGGGGTGCTCGGCGAGCTGTGGATCGGCGGCACCTGTCTGGCTCGGGGCTACCTGCACCGGCCCGCGCTGACGGCGGAACGGTTCCGCCCCGACCCGTACGCGGGGCCGGGCGAGCGGATGTACCGCAGCGGCGACCTGGTCCGCCGCCGGGCCGACGGCGTGATCGACTTCGTCGGCCGCGCCGACGACCAGGTCAAGGTACGCGGCTTCCGGGTCGAGCCGGGCGAGATCGAGAGCGCCCTGCGGGACGTCCCCGGCGTACGCGAGGCGGCCGTCCTGTTGCGCGAGGACTCGCCCGGCGACCCGCACCTGGTCGGCTACCTGGCCGGCGACGCCACCGCCGAGACGGCCCGCGACCACCTGCGACTGCGGCTGCCCCAGCACATGGTGCCGACCCGCTGGACGGTGCTGGACCGGCTGCCGCTGACCGCCAACGGCAAGCTCGACCGCCGCGCCCTGCCGGCGCCGGGCCAGGCGGACGACGCCGCCTACGTCGCGCCGCGCGACGGGCGGGAGGCCGAGCTGGCCGCCATCTGGGCGGAGGTGCTGCGCCGCGACCGCGTCGGGGCGTACGACAACTTCTTCGCCCTCGGCGGGCACTCGCTGCTGGCCACGCGGCTCGTCCACGCCGTCAACCAGCGCATGTCGGCGCAGCTGTCGCTGCGTACCCTGTTCCGCAAGCCGGTCCTGGCCGACCTGGCGGCCGAGCTGGCGCGGCACGACGCCCCCGCCGCCGTGGCCTTCGCGCCGCTCACCCCCGACCCCGCCGCCCGCCACAAGCCGTTCCCGCTCACCGACATCTAGCTAGTCTTGATTTTTAACCTTTGCGTTTTTGCTGGTCGGCTTGGGTGCGGGCGCGGTGGATGGTTTTACCGACGTCGTGGCGGGGTGCGCGGTGTCGGTTGGGGCTGCCGGGTGGGCGTCCGGGGCC
>NZ_JBDPMC010000034.1:0-68327 GCF_039871625.1 Micromonospora sp. B11E3
CCCGGCCCCGTCCCGGTTGCTGCCCGTTCGGCTCGTCCCGGTTGCTGTCCGTTCGGCTCGTCCCGGTTGCTGTCCGTGAACCGCACTCGCGTCCCCCTCGTCGCGACGCTGGCCGCCCTGACCGGCGTGCTCGCCCTGCTCGTCCTGCCGACAACCCCAGCGGAGCGCGGCCAAGGGGTGATCGCCCGGATACCGGCAGACGCCGCGACACCGAGACCCGAGGCGACCCGGCCGACGCCGACACCCGAGGCAGCCCGACCGACGCTGACACCCGAGGCGGCCCGGTCGACGACGGCACCGGAAACACGGCCCGGCACCTCTGACCCCCGACGCCGGCCGCCGGTGGTCGACCACGGCCCGCGTACCGGCAACCGCGTGGCGCTCACCTTCGACGCCGACATGACCGACGCGATGCGCTACCAACTGCGCAGCGGCGCGGTCCGGTCGTACGCGAACCTGGCGATCGTCGACCTGCTGGAGCGGGAGCGGGTGCCCGCCGCGTTCTTCCTGACCGGGAAGTGGGTCGAGGAGTACCCCGAGGTGACCCGCCGCCTGGCCGGCAACCCGCGCTTCGAGCTGGCCAACCACACGTACGGCCACTTGGCCTTCACCCCGGACTGCTACGGCCTCCCGACGATCTCCCGCCACCGGATGGCGGCGGACGTGGCGCGCACGTTCGACGTCATCGCCCCGTACGGCGGCCGGCAGACCCGCTACTTCCGCTTCCCGGGGCTGTGCCACGACCGGGCGGCGCTCACCGCGTTGGCGCCGCTGGGCGTGACGGTGGTGGACGGCGACGTGGTCAGCGGGGACCCGTTCGCGAAGTCGTGGCGACCGATCGTGGACGCCGTGCTGTCCCGGGTACGCCCCGGCTCGGTCGTCGTGCTGCACGTCACCGAGGCGAACGCCCCGATGACGGACGAGGCGCTGCCGCACATCCTGGCCGGGCTGGCCGAGCGCGGCCTCACGCCGGCCCCGCTGTCCGAAGTGCTCGGCCCGGACCGGTCCGCCGCCGCCCAGCCCGGCTGAGCCAGCCGCGGAACCGGCGCGCCTCCAACGCGGCCACGGGTCCGACCGGGCCGGCTGAGTCCACGGGTCCGACCGGGCCGGCTGAGTCCACGGGTCCGACCGGACCGGCTGAGTCCACGGGTCCGACCGGACCGGCTGAGTCCACGGGTCCGACCGAGTGCACGGGTCCGACCGGACCGGACCAGGCGTACACAATCCGGCAAAAGCCTAGTATCGGAGGAAAGCCAGCGAAGGATCAGGAGTCTGCCATGACCGCGTCGATGGAGAGACCCCGCGTCCAGGAGTGCGTCGTGGCCGCCTGCGCCTACAACCGCACCGGCGACTGCCACGCCTTCGCCATCACCATCGGCAGCAGCGACCACGCCCACTGTCACACCTTCATCCGGATGCCGCAGCCGGGTGGCGTGGACACGCTGGTCGCCCAGGTCGGCGCCTGCCAGCGGGCGGACTGCCGGCACAACTCGCGGCTGGAGTGCCACGCGCCGGGCATCCGGGTCGGGCCGGACAACGACCTGGCGGACTGCATGACGTACGACCGCCGCTGACCGGATACGACGTACGACCGCCGCTGACTCGGCAACTCAGCCCAGGGCGTTGGCCTCGCGGATCACCTCGACGAGGTCGCCGATGATGTCGGTGAGGGCGAAGTCCTTGGGGGTGAAGACCCGGGCGACGCCGGCCGCCCGCAGCGCGTCGGCGTCGGCCGGCGGGATGATGCCGCCGACCACCACGGGCAGGTCCCCCCGACCGGCGGCACGCAGGCCGTCGAGCACCGCCGGCACGGCGGCCAGGTGCGAGCCGGAGAGCACCGACAGTCCGACCAGGTCGACGTCCTCCTCGACCGCGGCGGCCACGATCTGCCCGGCGGTCAGCCGGATGCCCTGGTAGACGACCTCGAAGCCGGCGTCGCGGGCGCGTACCGCGATCTGCTCGGCGCCGTTGGAGTGCCCGTCCAGGCCGGGCTTGCCGACCAGCAGCCGCAGCCTGCCGCTGCCCAGTTCCCGGGCGGTGGCGGTGACCCGCTCCCGCACGGCGGCCAGTCCCGCGCCGCCGGCCGCCCCGGCCGCGCCGGCCAGCCCGGTCGGCGCCCGGTACTCCCCGAAGACCTGGCGCAGCGCGCCGGCCCACTCGCCGGTGGTCACACCGGCCCGCACGCACTCCAGGGTCGCCGGCATCAGGTTGGCCGCCGTCGCGGCGTCCGCCCGCAGCCGGTCGAGCGCCGCCGCGACCGCCGCGCCGTCCCGCCCGGCCCGCCATTCGCGTACGGAGGCCACGGCCGCCGCCTCCACCGCAGGGTCGACCTGCTCGATCGCCTCGGCGCCGGCGGCGGTCAGCGGGGACGGCTCGGTCTCGGTGAACCGGTTGACGCCGACCACGACGTCCGTGCCGGCCTCCATCCGGCGGCGGCGGTCGGCCAGCGAGGCGACCAGCGCGCTCTTCAGGTACCCGGACTCGACGGCGGCCACCACGCCGCCCATCTCCAGCACCTTGTCCAGCTCGACCCGGGCCCCGGCGACGATGCCGTCGACCAGCGCCGTCATCACGTGCGAGCCGTCGAACAGGTCCGGGTACTCCAGCAGGTCCGACTCGTACGCCAGCACCTGCTGCATCCGCAGCGACCACTGCTGGTCCCACGGACGGGGCAGCCCGAGCGCCTCGTTCCAGGCGGGCAGCTGCACGGCCCGGGCCCGGGCGTCGCGGGACAGGGTCACGCCGAGCATCTCCAGCACGATCCGCTGGATGTTGTTCTCCGGCTGGGCCTCGGTCAGCCCGAGCGAGTTGACCTGCACGCCGTACCGGAAGCGGCGCTGCTTCGGGTCGGACACGCCGTACCGCTCGCGGGTGATCTCGTCCCAGAGCGCGCCGAACGCGCGCATCTTGGCGATCTCCTCGACGAAGCGCACCCCGGCGTTGACGAAGAACGAGATCCGGGCGACCACGTCGCCCATCCGTTCGGCCGGCACCTGACCGGAGTCGCGAACGGCGTCCAGTACGGCGACGGCGGTGGCGAGGGCGAAGCCGACCTCCTGCACGGGCGTCGCGCCCGCCTCCTGGAGGTGGTACGAGCAGATGTTCACCGGGTTCCAGCGCGGCATCGTCTTCAGCGTGTGCGCGACGATGTCGGCGGTGAGCCGCAGCGACGCGGCCGGCGGGAAGATGTACGTCCCCCGGGACAGGTACTCCTTGATGATGTCGTTCTGGGTGGTGCCGGAGAGCATCGAGGCGGTCCAGCCCTGCTCCATCGCCACCGTGCCGTAGAGGGCGAGCAGCCACATCGCCGGCGCGTTGATGGTCATCGAGGTGTTCATCTCGGCGAGCGGGATGCCGTCGAAGAGGGCACGCATGTCGCCGAGGTGGGCGACGGGCACCCCGACCCGGCCGACCTCACCGGCGGCCAGCTCGTGGTCCGGGTCGTACCCGGTCTGGGTGGGCAGGTCGAAGGCCACCGACAGCCCCGTCTGCCCCTTGGCGAGGTTACGGCGGAAGAGCGCGTTGCTCGCGGCGGCCGAGGAGTGCCCGGCGTAGGTGCGCATCACCCACGGGCGGTCGCGCTCGGGCAACCGGCTGGGAGGAGCCTTCTCGTCCATGGCCGGAGTCTAAGTTACCGCCCGGTAAAACGAACTGTGGAAAACTGCACAGGCCCATGTCGCGGACGAGGGGGCGCAGACGGCCCGACATGGGGCGGACCGCCACACCCCGGGCGCCGCCGCGTGGACCCGCGGTCGCACACTGGACAGCATGGATGACCAGCTCGCGATCTCCGTCCGGGGACTGCGCAAGGCGTACGGCGACAACGTCGCGGTGGCGGGCCTGGACCTCGCCGTTCCGCGCGGCGAGGTGTTCGCCCTGCTCGGCCCGAACGGCGCGGGCAAGACCACGACCGTGGAGATCCTGGAGGGCTACCGGCAGCGCGACGCCGGCGAGGTGTCCGTGCTGGGCAGCGACCCCGGGCTTGCCTTCGGGTCGCGGCTGCGGGGCTCGCAAGCTCGCTCCTCGCGCCCCCCACGGCACCCCGACCCGCGCTGGCGCGCCCGCGTCGGCATCGTGCTCCAGGGCACGGGCGAGTTCGACGAGCTGACCGTCGCCGAGGTGGTCGGGCACTTCGCCGGCTTCTACCCCGACGCCGACGACCCGGCGAAGGTGATCGAGCGGGTCGGCCTGGGCGCGAAGGCGCGGGCGCGCACCCACACCCTCTCCGGCGGGCAGAAGCGCCGCCTGGACGTGGCGCTCGGCATCATCGGGCGCCCCGAGCTGCTCTTCCTCGACGAGCCCACCACCGGCTTCGACCCGGAGGCCCGGCGGGAGTTCTGGGAGCTGATCCGCGACCTCGCCGCCGCCGGCACCACCATCGTGCTCACCACCCACTACCTGGACGAGGCCGAGGCGCTGGCAGACCGGGTCGGGGTGATCGCCGGCGGCCGGCTCGTCGAGGTGGCGCCGCCGGACCGCCTCGGCAACCGCCAGGAGGCGCTGGCGACGGTCTCCTGGCGTACGCCGGAGGGGGGCGTCGAGACGGCGGAGAGCGCGACGCCGACGGCGCTGGTGGCGGAGCTGGCCGCGCGCTACGGCGGCGAGGTGCCCGGCTTGACGGTGACCCGGCCGACCCTGGAAGACGTCTACCTCAAGATGATCGGACACCGATGACGACCACCACGAAGCCGGCGGCCCCCGCCGCCGCCGGCCCGGCCCGCCGGCCGGGGCCGGCCGCGCTCGCCCTGCGCCAGGGCCGCCTGGAGATCACCCAGTTCCTGCGCAGCCGGGAGTCCGTCGTCTTCACGCTGGGCTTCCCGATCATCATGATCCTGATCTTCGCCTCGATCTTCGACAACGAGATCGCCCCTGGGGTCAGCTACACGCAGTACTTCATCACCGGCATGATCGCGACCGGCCTGATGACGGTGAGCTTCCAGAACCTCGGCATCTGGATCCCGATCGAACGGGACCGGGGGGTGCTCAAGCGTTACCGGGGCACGCCCATGCCGAAGTGGGTGTGGTTCGCCGGCAAGGTGGTCATGGTGGTGGCGATCGGGGTGCTGGAGATCGCCCTGCTGCTGGCCGTCTCGGTCGCCCTGTTCGACCTGAGGCTGCCGGACGAGAGCGGATGGCTCACCTTCGGCTGGGTCGCCGTCCTCGGGGTCACCGCCTGCACCCTGTGCGGCATCGCCATCTCCTCACTGGCCCGTACGGCTCGCAGCGGTTCGGCCGTGGTCACCCCCGTCGCCCTGGTGCTCCAGTTCATCTCCGGCGTCTTCTTCGTCTTCACCGAGCTGCCGCCCTGGATGCAGCAGGTGGCCGCACTGTTCCCGCTCAAGTGGATGTGCCAGGGCCTACGGTCGGTCTTCCTCCCGGACAGCTTCGGCGCCCGGGAGGCGGCCGGCGGGTTCGAGCTGGGCCGGGTGGCGCTCGTCCTCGCCCTCTGGTGCGTGACCGGACTCGTCCTCTGCCTGACCACCTTCCGCTGGACCACCAAGCGCGACGGCTGAGGCGTAGGGAAGGCTGGGTCGGTGGTGCTTCGACTCACCCGGCGGCGGCTGCTGTTGGCGGGGGCCGGTGCGGCGGCGTTGGCTGGCGGGGCCGGCTGGACGGCCCGCGAGCTGACCCGCCGTCGCCCGGGGCCGGCGCCCGTACTGCCGGACGCCCCGGCCGGCGACGAGCGGCTGGTCCAGCGGGCGTCCGCCGCGCGGGGCCGTACGGTCGACTTCTGGACGGCCGTGCCGGCCGGCCACGGCGACGGTCGGGGCCTGCCGGTCTGCCTGGTGCTGCACGGCGCGTCCTCGACCCCGCGCGACTTCGCCCGGTTCGGGCTGGCCCGGTTCCTCACCGACGCCGTACGCCGGGGCGCGCCGCCGTTCGCGCTCGCCGGCGCGACCGGCGGGCGGCTGTCGTGGCGCCGCTCGGGGTCGGACGACCCGCAACGGATGGTGCGCGAGGAACTGCCGGCGTGGTGCGCCGAGCGCGGCTTCGACACCAGCCGGGTCGCCGCCTGGGGCTGGTCGATGGGCGGGTTCGGATCGCTGCTGCTCGCCGAGACGTTCCCCGGCTGGCTGCGCGCGGTGGCGGCCTTCTCCCCCGCCGTACGGCCCGGGGACGACGTCTTCGCGGGCGCCCGGCGGCTGCGCGGGACCCCGGTGGGGCTCTGGTGCGGCCGGCAGGACGGCCTGCTGCCCGAGGTACGGGCACTGGCCCGCGCGCTGCCCGAGCCGCCGGCCCGCGCCGAGTACGCCGACGGCCGGCACGACTTCGTCTACTAGGGGAGGGTCGTCCCCGCCGCCTTCCCGTTCCTGGCCGGGGCGCTCACCCCACCCCGCCCGGACCGCTGACCCCTGTCCCCGCCGGAGGCCGACGGGGGCAGGGAGCTACCCGTCCCGGCGGGGCAGGGAGCTACCCGTCCCGGCGGGGCAGGGAGCTACCCGTCCCGGCGGGGCAGGGAGCACCCCCCGCCGGGGACAGGGAGGCCCCGCGCAGCACCGGCGGGACGGGGACCGCGTCGGATCAGTAGGTGTAGAACCCCTTGCCGGTCTTGCGGCCCAGGTCGCCGGCGGTGACCATGCGCTGGAGCAGCTCCGGCGGGAAGAACTTCTCGTCGGCCGTGTCGGTGTAGATGTTCCTCGCAGCGTGCAGCAGCACGTCCACGCCCGTCAGGTCGCAGGTGGCCAGGGGGCCCATGGCGTGGCCGAAGCCGAGCCGGCAGGCGGTGTCCAGGTCCTCGGCCGACACCACGCCCGACTCGACCAGCTTGACCGCCTCGACGACCAGCGCGGCGATCAGCCGGGTGGTGACGAAGCCGGCGATGTCCCGGTTCACCACCACGACGGTCTTGCCGACGCCCTCGGCGAACGCCTTCGCGGTGGTCAGGGTCTCGTCGCTCGTCTTGTAGCCGCGCACCAGCTCGCAGAGCTTCATCATCGGCACCGGGGAGAAGAAGTGGGTGCCGACGACCGACTCGGGGCGCTCGGTCACCGCCGCGATCTGGGTGACCGGGATGGCCGAGGTGTTCGTGGCCAGCACCGCGTCGGCCTTGCAGATCTTGTCCAGCGCGCGGAACACCTCGTGCTTGACGTCCAGCCGCTCGAAGACCGCCTCCACCACGATGTCGGCGTCCGCCGCGGCCTCCAGGTCGGTGGTCGGGGTGATCCGACCCAACGTCGCCTCGACCTCGGAACGGTCGATGGTGCCCTTGTCAGCAAACTTCTCCAACGACTTCCGGATGCCGGCCAGCCCCCGCCCGGTGGCCGCGTCGTCCAGGTCCCGCAGCGTCACCTGCCAGCCCGCCTGCGCCGCCACCTGGGCGATGCCCGAGCCCATCAGCCCGGCCCCGACAACCGCGAGTCGACCCGCCATCTGCCTCTCCCTTGCCCTGAATTCGAGTGTCTGTCAGCACCCTAGTCGGCGAGGCTGAACGATGGCTAAGCCGGCTGCCCCGGCCCGTCGGATTACCCCGGCGCCGTCTCGGTCGAGCCCTTCGGCCGGCGCGCGGTCAGATCTCCAGGGCCGGCTCGTCCGGTACGGTGCCGCGCTCGACCTCGACCCCCAGCGCCCGCAGGTCGGCGACGAAGTCCGGATAACCGCGGTCGACGTGGTGCACGTGGGAGACCTCGGTGACCCCGTCGGCGCACAGGCCCGCGATGATCAGCCCGGCGCCGGCCCGGATGTCGGTGGCCCGGACGGGGGCGCCGGAGAGCCGGTCCCGCCCCCGGACCACCGCGTGGTGGCCGTCGGTCTTGATGTCCGCGCCCAGCCGCATCATCTCGTTGGCGAACATGAACCGGCCGTCGAAGATGTTCTCGGTGATCAGGGAGGCGCCGTCGCTCACCGCGGCGAGCCCGATCGCCATCGGCAGCAGGTCGGTGGCGAAGCCCGGGTACGGCAGCGTCACCACGTCCACGGCCCTCGGGCGGTCGTCCATCCGTACCCGGAAGGCACCGTCGCGGGTCTCGATCAGGCCGCCGGCGGCGACCAACTTGTCCAGCGCGACCTCCAGGAATGCCGGGGCGATCCCGGTCACGGTCACGTCGCCCCGGGTCATCGCGGCGCCGAACGCCCAGGTCCCGGCGACGATCCGGTCCCCCACCGTCGCGTGCCGCACCGGCCGCAGCTCGGGCGCCCCCTCGATGCGCAGGGTGGACGTGCCCGCTCCCTCGATACGGGCACCCATCCTGATCAGCATCGAGCAGATGTCGACGATCTCCGGCTCCCGCGCCGCGTTGTCGATCACCGTGCTGCCCCGGGCGAGCACCGCGGCCATCACCAGGTTCTCGGTGGCGCCGACGCTGGGAAAGTCCAGGACGATGTCCGCGCCGTGCAGCCCGTCCGGGGCGGACGCGATGACGAAGCCGTGCTCGCCGCAGATGTCCGCGCCCATCCGGGTCAGCCCGGCGATGTGCATGTCCAGTCCACGGGAGCCGATGGCGTCCCCGCCGGGGTGGGCCACCCGCACGTTCCCGCACCGGGCAAGCAGGGGGCCGAGTACGCAGATCGACGCGCGCAGCCGGCGTACCAGGTCGTAGTCGGCCTCCGCGCCCGGCCGCTCCGGCACGTCGATGGTGACCGACCGCGAGCGGGCCACCCCGCCCCGCGCCACCATCGGGTCGACCGGGTCGTCGGCGTCGAATCGTACGTCGCAGCCCAGCCGGCGCAGCACCTCGCCCATGATGGCGATGTCGGTGATCCGGGGAACGTTGGTGATCACGCTCCGCCCGGGCGCGAGCAGCGCGGCGGCCATGAGCTTGAGCGCCGAGTTCTTCGCCCCGACGACGTGCACCGTCCCGCCGAGCCGGGCGTCACCGGCCACCCGGATGACGTCGACGTCGTTGAGCGCCAGGTCGCCGGCGTCCCCGGGGCCGACCCCCGCCGGCCGGGCCCGCTCCGGCGGGCACTGCTCCGGCCGTACGGGGATGGTCAGGTCCGGTATCCGTAGGCTGTGCGTCATGGCCGTCCACCTCACGCGCATCTACACCAGGGCCGGCGACGCCGGCACGACCAGGCTGAACAACAACGAGGAGGTCCCGAAGACCGATCCGCGGATCGCCGCGTACGCCGACGTGGACGAGTGCAACGCCGCCATCGGCGTCGCGATCGCCCTCGGGCAGCTCGGCGACGAACTGCGGGCGGTGCTGGGGTCGATCCAGAACGACCTGTTCGACGTCGGCGCTGACCTGGCCACCCCGGTCGAGCCGGACCCGAAGTACCCGCCGCTGCGGGTCACCGAGGAGTACGTGGAACGCCTTGAGGGCTGGTGCGACGAGTACAACGAGCGCCTGACCAAGCTCGACTCCTTCATCCTTCCCGGCGGAACCCCGGGCGCGGCGCTGCTGCACGTGGCGCGGACCGTCGCGCGGCGGGCCGAGCGCGCGGCTTGGGCCCTGCTCGCCCACGATCCCGACCGGACCAGCTCACTTCCGGCAAAGTATCTCAACCGGCTCTCCGATCTGCTCTTCATCCTGTCAAGAACGGCCAATCCGGCGGGCGATGTGCTATGGGCGCCGGGCGGTCAACGCTGAGCGGGGACGCGTCACTCGCGGCGGACGCCTCGGGCCCGACGGACACCCCCGTCGGCGGGCTGCACCACGTCGAGGTCTGGGTGCCGGACCTGGCCAGGGCGATCCACAGCTGGGGCTGGCTGCTGGGCGAGCTGGGCTGGAGCCCGTACCAGGACTGGCCGGACGGCCGCTCGTGGCGGCTCGGCCCGACGTACCTGGTGCTGGAGGAGTCCCCGGCACTGTCCGGACGAAACCACGACCGGCTCGCCCCGGGCCTGAACCACCTGGCGTTCCACGCCGGGCCGCCGGCCGCGGTGGACCGGCTGGTCGCGGCCGCGCCGGGCCACGGCTGGTCGCTGCTCTTCCCGGACCGCCACCCGCACGCGGGCGGCCCACAGACGTACGCCGCCTATCTCGCCGACGACCAGGGCTACGAGGTGGAACTGGTCGCCTCACCTGACTGACCCGAGTACGCGAACGCCGCTGGCCGGCACCCCGTCCTCTGGGGTGCCGGCCAGCGGTGTCCTGCCTGCGTGTTCGGTCGTGCGTGTTCGGTCGTGCTGGGTGGGTCAGCTGTTCCAGTACTGGGCGACGAGGTCGGCGGCCTGCTGCTCCCACTGCGCGTACGCGTCCGGGTACGCCGACACCTGCACCGTCTGCGCGGCCTCGGTCAGCGGCATGTCCTGCCACCCGTCGACCTGCTTCAAACCCTTCAGGAACGCCGTCGTCGAGTACTGCGGGTCGGTGATCTGCTCCGGGGTGCCCCAACCCGACGACGGACGCTGCTGGAACAGGCCCAGCGAGTCGTGGTCGTTACGGTCACCCAGGTGCCCCAGGTTCTCCAGCTTCGACTCCTGCAGGCTCGTGGCGATCGAGATCACCGCGGCCCGCTCAGGCAGGCCGGCCTTCTTCGTCGCCGCGATGATCGCCTTCGCGTTCGCCACCTGCTCGTCGTCAAGGTCGATGCGCGACTGCGCGCCCTGCACCCCATGCGGGACCAGCTTGCCGCTGTCGGGCTTGTCGGCCTGCACGGCCACCGCGACCGGCTTCACCTGCGCCGGGACGGCATGCGCGGCGGTGGCGTGCAGCGGACCGGCGGCAAGCCCACCGGCGAACGCGAGACCAGCAACACCGAGAACGCTCTTACGCAGCATCGTGTTCATCATCGAAAGCTCCATTCGGGGGTTGGCGCACACCGCCGAGGGGGATCGGACAGGCGTGCGCAAGCACCGTCAGGCGCTCGAAAGAGGGGAAGTCTCTGGCCGGTGCGACCGCGGGGCAGGGGGTGCCTCGTCACGGGCGCCGGGACCATGCACAACGACCGGCGGCCCGTCACCATTCCGGGCCCGGCCCACCCGCCTCACGGACACGGAAGCGGGACGCCGTCCTCGGCCGTGCGCCAGGTGTAACGACCCCGCCCCGGCCACGATTCCGCCCCCACGATGCCCCCGGTCACACCCCACGACCGCGTGAACCGGACGGACCGGATGGATCGTCGCAGTCGGGTCGGATGATTCCCGCCATGTCGCCGACAGGGCGGCATCCGGAGCGCTCGGACACCCCCATGTCGCCGACGTCGAGTCGATCAAGACGCGGCGGCCACCCTCGAACCGGGGGGACCTGTCTCCGGAGATCCATGTCGCAGTCGGGTCGGGTGATCCACTGCATGTCGGCGACATAGGGGTGTCCAAGCGCTCCGGATACCGCCATGTCGCCGACATCGAGTCGATCAAGACGCGGCGGCCGCCCTCGGACCCGGGGTGGGGCCCGCCGTGACCGGCGCCCCACCGCAACAGAGCAACCGACCGCAACGGAGGAAAGCGACCCGCAACGGAAGAAAGCAACCGGAGCCAACAAGGGGGGTCAGGCCGCGGGCCAGTCCTGGGAGGCCAGACGCGGCGAGGCCGCCCCGGGCGGGGCGGCCTCGAGCCAGGAGAGGAAGCCGGTGACCGTGGACCGCGCCATGGCGATCTCCACCGGTACGCGCTGGCTGCTACAGCGGAGGATCACCCAGTCGGCGGGCATGGAGAGCCGCTCCTGCCCCTCGGGCAGCCGCCGTCGCTCCACGACCAGCGTCTTACGGGAGAGCACCCGCTTGGGGCGCAGGGCGAAGCTGAACATCCGGTACCAGCGGAGTTCTTCGCCGGAGAACCGACCGAAGCCGGGTGACCAGCCCCGGCCGTCGAGGATCGTGGAGACCCGGACGCTGAGCCGGATGATCCCGCCGCTGCGGGTCACCACGGCCCGCCGGACGAAGAGGATCAGGAGAGCGACGAGCACGACGGCGACGCCGATGCCGATGCCCTCCACGATCTCCATCGGCGGGTGGGCTCAGCGGCTCTGCGCGGCGGAGACGGGGGTGGCGGTCTCGGCCAGGACGGTGACACCCTCACTGCTCACCGAGAGGAAACCACCGGCCACCTCGTACGACACCTGCTCGCCGCCGGGCAGCTTGATCCGGACCTGGCCGGGCTCGGCGAGCTGGCCCAGCAGGGGCGCGTGCCCCGGGAGCACACCCAGCTCACCCTCGGTCGTCCGGGCGACGACCATCTCGGCCTCGCCGGACCAGACCTTCTCCTCGACGGCTACGAGCTCGACGTGAAGCTGCTGTGCCACGCTGTCTCCTTGCTGCGGCGGCGGATTGTCGAAAGTCTAGTCGCGCCGCCTTCGGCCCCCCAACGCGGGTGGCGTAAGCTGCGCCACCCCGCGTCTGGTCGGCCGGCGATCCTACTTGCTCTTGTTACGGAAGTCGGGATGCTCCAGGAGGAACGCGTCCAGCTTCTCTTCCCGCAGCGCGGTGAAGAAGTCCTCCGCGGCCGGCAGCAACCGCTCCCCCCGGTACGCCCGGCCGGTGCCGATGTTCGCCCCCGGCAGCTTGATCAGCTCGACGTTGCTGGACCGGATGTTCTTCAGCGCCAGCGCGAAGTCGACCACGCCGTGGCCCCGGCCGTTGAAGATCAGCGACTGCCCGGCGGCCCGGAGTACCCTGTCCAGCTTGATCGGGTTGGCCACCACGTCGGCGCTGAACGCCTGGTCGACCATCGCCTTGATGAACTGCTGCTGGTGGCGCTGGCGGCCGTAGTCGGCGTCCGGGACGCCGTTCTTCGGGTAACGCTGCCGGACGTAGTCCAGCGCCTGCCACCCGCTCAGGTGCTGGTTGCCCTTCTTGTAGACCGCCTGCGGGCCGATGTACCCCTCGCCGTACGGGTTGCCCTTGCGGTGCACCCCGCTCGGCTCCCGGTGCTCGGAGCGCACCTCGCGCTCGATGTACATGTCGACGCCGCCCATCGCGTCGACGATCTTCTGGAAGCCGGTGAAGTTGATGATCGCGCCCGCGTCGAACCGCTCGATCCCGGTCACCTGCTGCACGGTCTTGGCCAGCAGCTCGAAGCCCCGGGCGGCGTCCGGGTTCTCGCCCGGCACCCGGCTGCCGTACGACATGGCGGCGTTGAGCTTGTCGGTGCCGCCGTTGAACTCCGCCTTGCTGAACTTCGGGATCTCCACCCGCAGGTCCCGTGGCAGCGAGAACAGGTACGCCCGGTCCAGCTCGGCCGGCACGTGCAGCACCATGACCGAGTCCGCCAGCGGCGGGGTCTCCGGGTTGCGCGGGTCGATGCCCACCAGGAGGATGTTGAGCGGGCCCTTGATGTCGCTCTTGCGCTCCTGGGCGCCGGCCGCCTGGTCGCCGAAGAGGTCGCCCTTGCCGATCGCGCCCTCGTAGCGCGACAGCAGCGCCTCGTAGCCCACCAGCACCGCGCCGCTCAGCAGCATGAGCACGGCGCCGAACACCGTGCACACCTGGGCCCAGCGCGGCACGCGCGCCCACCGGGACGGCCTTCTCCTGCCGTCCTTGCCGGCCTTACCCACGATCATCTCCGTTCGTCACGCCCACGAAGAGGAGACGGGCGTACGCAGCCGAATAGTTGCAGTGACCACCGCTCGTCCGGAGGAGACGGCGTGGATCGACGGTACCTCGCAGCCGACAGGACCGTCGGCCCGTGAACCGGACAGCGGAGATCATAAGACCTCCACGTGAACGAAAACCGCCCCGGTGTGTACCGGGGCGGTTTCGTTGGTGTGACGAGGGTCTTAGCCCTTCATCAGCTCCGCGGCCTTGCGCTCCAGGTCCTCCAGACCGCCGCACATGAAGAAGGCCTGCTCGGGGAAGTGGTCGTACTCGCCCTCGCTGATCTTCTTGAACGCCTCGATGGTCTCCTTGATCGGAACCGTCGAGCCCGGCACGCCGGTGAACTGCTCGGCGGCGTAGGTGTTCTGCGACAGGAAGCGCTCGATGCGCCGGGCCCGGCCGACGACGAGCTTGTCCTCCTCGGAGAGCTCCTCGATGCCGAGGATGGCGATGATGTCCTGCAGGTCCTTGTACTTCTGCAGGATCCGCTTGACCTCGGTGGCGACCGCGAAGTGCTCGGCGCCGACGAACTCCGGGGCGAGGATCCGGGACGAGGACGCCAGCGGGTCCACGGCCGGGTAGATGCCCTTGTCGGAGATCGACCGCTCCAGGTTGGTGGTCGCGTCGAGGTGGGCGAACGTGGTGGCCGGGGCGGGGTCGGTGTAGTCGTCCGCCGGCACGTAGATCGCCTGCATCGAGGTGATGGCCTGGCCCCGGACGGAGGTGATCCGCTCCTGGAGCTCGCCCATCTCGTCGGCCAGGGTCGGCTGGTAACCCACGGCGCTCGGCATGCGGCCGAGCAGCGTGGACACCTCGGAACCGGCCTGGGTGAAGCGGAAGATGTTGTCGATGAAGAGCAGCACCTCCTGCTTCTGCACGTCGCGGAAGTACTCCGCCATGGTCAGCGCGGAGAGGGCGACCCGCAGCCGGGTGCCCGGCGGCTCGTCCATCTGGCCGTAGACCAGCGCCGTCTTGTCGATGACACCGGACTCGGTCATCTCGGCGATGAGGTCGTTGCCCTCGCGGGTGCGCTCACCCACGCCGGCGAACACCGACGTACCACCGAAGTTCCGGGCCACGCGGGTGATCATCTCCTGGATGAGCACCGTCTTGCCCACGCCCGCGCCGCCGAACAGGCCGATCTTGCCGCCCTTGACGTACGGGGCGAGCAGGTCGATGACCTTGATGCCGGTCTCCAGCATCTCGGTCTTCGGCTCCAGGTCCGCGAAGGCCGGGGCCTTGCGGTGGATCCCCCAGTGGTCGTCCGGGTTGAGCGTCTCGCCCTCGGTGAGGTTGAGGCACTCGCCGATGGCGTTGAAGACGTGACCCTTGACCGCGTCGCCCACCGGCACCCGGATCGGCGAGCCGGTGTCGCGCACCTCGGTGCCACGAACCAGGCCGTCGGTCGGCTGCATCGAGATGGCGCGGATCAGGTTGTCGCCCAGGTGCTGGGCGACCTCCAGGGTCAGCGTCTTCTGGCCGCCGGACAGGGTCACGTCCACGTGCAGCGCGTTGAACAGGTCCGGCATGCCGTCGCGCGGGAACTCGGCGTCGACGACCGGGCCGATGACCCGGACCACGCGACCCGTGGCCGTCTTGGTCTCTACTGGGGCAGTCATCACACTTCACTTCCCGACGCGGCCAGCGCGTTCGCGCCGCCGACGATCTCGCTGATCTCCTGGGTGATCCCGGCCTGGCGGGCCGAGTTCATCTCACGCGTGTACTTCTCGATCATCTCTTCGGCGTTGTCGGTGGCGCTCTTCATCGCCCGCCGCCGGGCCGCCGACTCGCTGGCCGCCGACTCCAGCAACGCCGCGTAGATCCGCGTGTTGATGTACTTCGGCAGCAGCGCGTCGAGCAGCGCCTCCGCCTCCGGCTCGAACTCGTACGCCGGGAGCAGGCCCTCGGACCGCGGACGGTCCTCGACCTGCATCGGGCCGATGATCCGCGTCACCGGGTTCTGGGTCATCAGGGACTTGAACTCGGTGAAGACGATGTGCAGCTCGTCGATCCCGAGCACCCCGTCCGCCCCCGCGCTGCCGTCCGTGTCGTCCGCGCCGGCGGTGAACGCCTTGATCAGCGTCTCCCCGACGGTGCGGGCGTCGGCGAAGCCCGGCTGCTCCGAGAAGCCCGTCCAGCTCGCCTCGATCGGCCGGTCCCGGAACCGGTAGTACTGCACGCCCTTGCGCCCGATGACGTAGAGCACCGGCTCCTTGCCGTCGGCGCGCAGCCGGGCGATCAGCGACTCCGCCGTCCGGATCGCGTTCGAGCTGTAGCCGCCGGCGAGGCCACGATCGGCGGTCACCAGCAGGACGCCCGCCCGCCGCACCCGCTCGCGCGGGGTGAGCAGCGGGTGGTCGATCCGCGCGTTGGACGCCAGCGCCGTGAGCACGCCGGTGATGGCCTGGGCGTACGGCAGGGACGCCTCCACCCGGGCCTGGGCCTTGGCGATCCGGCTCGTCGCCACGAGCTCCATCGCCTTGGTGATCTTCTTCATCCCCTTAGCGGAACGGATCCGCTGACGAAGAACGCGTACCTGGGCCGCCATCCGTCAGCCCTACTGCTTCTCGGCGGTGTCGCGGTAGCGGGTCACCGACTCGCGGTTCTCCTCGCCCTCCATGGGGGCGGCCGGCGCCTCGTTGATCCGAGGCTCGTCCTCCTTGCCCAGGAAGAGCTTCTTGAACTCGGTGATCGCGGCGTCCAGCGAGCCGATGATCTCGTCGTCCCACTTGAAGTCGGCGATCGCCGCCAGCACGCCCTCGTGCTTGTGGCGCAGGTACTGGAGGAACTCCGACTCGAAGCGCTTGATCTCGCCGACCGGGACGTCGTCGAGCTTGCCCTCGGTGCCGGCCCAGACGGAGACGACCTGCTCCTGCACCGGGTACGGCGCGTAGTTCGACTGCTTGAGCAGCTCGACCAGCCGGGAGCCGCGCTCCAGCTGGGCGCGGGAGGCCTTGTCCAGGTCCGAGGCGAAGGCGGCGAACGCCTCCAGCTCGCGGTACTGGGCCAGGTTGAGCCGCAGCGAGCCGGAGACCTTCTTCATCGGCTTCACCTGGGCGGCGCCGCCGACCCGGGAGACCGAGGTGCCGACGTTGATGGCCGGCCGGACGCCCTGGTTGAACAGGTCGGTCTCGAGGAAGATCTGGCCGTCGGTGATGGAGATGACGTTGGTCGGGATGAAGGCCGAGATGTCGTTGGCCTTCGTCTCGATGATCGGCAGGCCGGTCATCGAGCCGCCGCCCAGCTCGTCGGAAAGCTTGGCGCAGCGCTCCAGCAGGCGGGAGTGCAGGTAGAAGACGTCACCCGGGTACGCCTCGCGGCCCGGCGGGCGGCGCAGCAGCAGCGACACGGCCCGGTACGCCTCGGCCTGCTTGCTCAGGTCGTCGAAGACGATCAGGACGTGCTTGCCGCCGTACATCCAGTGCTGGCCGATGGACGAGCCGGTGTACGGGGCGAGGTACTTGAAGCCGGCCGGGTCGGACGCCGGGGAGGCGACGATGGTGGTGTACTCCATCGCGCCGGCCTCCTCCAGCGTGCCCTTGATCGAGGCGATCGTGGAGGCCTTCTGGCCGATGGCGACGTAGATGCAGCGGACCTGCTTCTTCGGGTCGCCGGAGCGCCAGTTTTCCCGCTGGTTGAGGATGGTGTCCAGCGCGACGGTGGTCTTGCCGGTCTTGCGGTCGCCGATGATCAGCTGCCGCTGGCCCCGCCCGATCGGGGTCATCGCGTCGACGGCCTTGAGGCCGGTCTGCATCGGCTCGGAGACGGACTGCCGGGACATCACGTTGGGAGCCTGGAGCTCCAGCTCGCGGTAGCCCTCGTTGGCGATGTCGCCGAGGCCGTCGATCGGCTGGCCGAGCGCGTTGACCACGCGGCCGAGGAAGGCGTCGCCGACCGGCACCGAGAGCACGCGGTTGGTGCGCTTGACGCGCTGCCCCTCCTCGATGCCGCCGAAGTCACCGAGGACGACGACACCGATCTCCCGGACGTCGAGGTTCAGCGCCACGCCGAGCGTGCCGTCCTCGAACTCCAGGAGCTCGTTGGTCATGGTCGAGGGGAGACCCTCGACGTGGGCGATGCCGTCGCCGGCGTCGGCGACGGTGCCGACCTCCTCACGGGAGACGTCGGGCGAGTAGGAGGAGACGTAGCGCTCCAGGGCGCCGCGGATCTCCTCCGTCGAGATGGTCAGCTCGGCCATCCTCTGCTTCCTTAAGTATCAGGGGCCCGGGATACCTAGTACCGACCGGTCCGAATGGCGTCTGTCATTCAGTGCTTCGCGGGTCGCCGACGTGTGCCGGTCAGCGCTTGGCGAGCGCGTTGCGGGTCTCGTTGAGCCGGCGCAGGACGGTGCCGTCGTACAGGTCGGAGCCGACCCGGACGCTGACGCCACCGAGGATCGAGGGGTCGACCGTCTGCTTGACGGAGACCTCCCGACCGTACATCGCGGAGAGTCGGGCACCGAGGCGGCGCTCGTCCTCGTCACTCAACGGGGCGGCGACGGTGACGTACGCCACCTGCCGGTTCCGCCGGTCGGCGGCGAGCTCGACCAGCCGGGTGAGCGAACCGGTGAACGACCGCCCACCGAACCCGCCCAGCGCCACCTCGACGAGGCGGACGGTGACCGGCCGGGCCTTGCCGGCCAGCAGCTCACGGGCCAGCCCGGCCCGCTGCTCGGCCGGGACGGTCGGGTTGCCGAGCGCCGCGGAGAGCGCGGGCTCGCCGGCGACCACCTGGCCGAAGCGGAACAGCTCGTCCTCGACCTCGCCCAGGTCGCCAGCCGCGTCGGCACTGGCGAGCAGCGCCTCCACGCCGAGCCGCTCGGCGCCGTCGAGCAGCTCCGACGGCGCCGACCAGCGGCCGGACACCAGCGCGGTGAGCAGGTCGAGCGCGTCCGCGCCGATCCTGCCCTGGAGCATCCCGGAGAGCAGCCCGGCGCGGTCCGAGCCCGGCCGGGCCGGGTCGGACAGCGCCCGGCGCAGCCGCGGCTCGCGCCGCAGCAGGCCGGCGACGGCGAGCAGATCGTCGGCGGTGGCGGCCACCGCCGACGGCTCGGCGCCCCGCGCGTACGCCGCCAGGCGCTCGGTCGCGGCCTGGTACGACTCCCGGCTGGCGGCCTGCATCAGCGGGCCCCCGTGCTCTCGAGGTCGTTCAGGAACCGGTCGACGGTGCCCTTGCGGCGGGCCTCGTCGGCCAGCGACTCACCGACGATCTTGCTGGCCAGGTCGACCGCGATGGTGCCGACCTCCGTGCGCAGCTCGCGCACGATGGTGGCGCGCTCGGCGGCGAGCTGCTCCTTGCCGGCGGCGATGATCCGGTCGGACTCCTCCCGCGCCTTGGCGAGGATGTCCTGGCGGATGCCCTCGGCGTCGGCCCGGGCGTCGTCCCGGATCCGGGCGGCGTCCGTCCGCGCCTCGGCGAGCTGGGCCCGGTACTGCTCGAGGAGCTGGTTGGCCTCGGCCTGGGCGGCCTCGGCACGCTTGATGCCACCCTCGATCGCGTCGACCCGGGCCTGGAACGTCTGCTCCATGCGGGGGAAGACGAACTTCATCAGCACGATGCAGAGCACGACGAAGGCGATGCCACCGACCACCAGCTCCTGCCAGAGCGGGATGATCGGGTTGTGGGTGGATTCACCACCCTCAGCGGCGAGCAGGAACATGGGAAACCTCCCGGTCTAAGGGCGGGACTTAGAGGTTGCCCTGCCAGATGAAGCCGAACGCGATGCCGAGCAGCGCGAGCGCCTCGATGACGGCGAAGCCGATCCAGACGTACGGCAGGGTGATCCGCGACGACTCCGGCTGGCGGGCGGTCGACTGGATGTAGGCGGCGAAGACCAGGCCGACACCGATGCCCGGGCCGATGGCCGCGAGGCCGTAGCCGATGGCGGCGGTGCTGCCCTCTACCGCGGCGTAGACGTCCATTAGTGGTTCCTCCTGGTTATCACGCGTGACGGTCACGCGGGACGACAACGGGTGGTGCGAGAAGGTGGATCAGTGTTCCTCGGCGAGGGCGCCCTGCACGTAGCTGGCGGTCAGCACGGTGAAGACGTACGCCTGCAGGCAGATCACCAGGAACTCGAGGAAGGTGAGCGCGACGGTCATCACCCAGGACAGCACCGAGACCGGGGCCAGCCAGGTGTTGGCGCTGATCATCGCGAAGCCGCCGAGCGTGAAGACCAGCAGGAGCATGTGGCCGGCGAACATGTTCGCGAAGAGACGGACGGCCAGCGAGAACGGCCGGACCAGGAAGGTCGAGAAGAACTCGATCGGGATCAGAATCGGCAGGATGTACCACGGGGCCGGCGGGATCAGCGAGTGCTTGAAGTACTTCACGAAGCCGTGGTGCCGGATGCCGATCCAGTTGAACATCACGTAGCTGATCGCGGCGAGGAAGGCCGGGAAGGCGATGTGCGAGTTCGGCGAGATCTGGAAGAACGGCACGATCGCGAAGAAGTTCGTCAGCAGGATGAAGCAGAACAGCGTGGTGAAGTACGGCGCGAACCGCACCCCCGCGTGCCCGATCATGTCGACGGCGATGTTGTTCCGGACGAAGCCGTAGATCGACTCGGCGATCCACTGCTTCTTCGTCGGCACCAGCTGCGGCTTCCGGTAGCTGGCCAGGAAGAAGATGATCAGGACGCCGACGGCGATCCAGACCATGGCCGTGATCTTGGTGAACCAGTACGAGTCGTGCTCACCCCACGGGAGGATGCTGGGCAGGTAGAAGTCACCCACGCTGGGTGGGAATGCTGCCTCGCCCTGTGCCAGGACGTTCGCCTGTCCGAACACCGCGTCCCTTCCTAAGTAGGCGTGCCCAGTCGACGGACGACCAGGACGATCCCCCCGGCCATGCCGAGCACGACGCCGATCCCGGTGGCGATGCCGCCGGTGTCGAGCCACTTGTCGACCAGCCAGCCGATGAAGCCCCACACGAGCATGCCCGCGATCAGGTAGCTGAGCGCGGTCCAACCCTGGCCGGCTCCGGTCGGAGGTTCGTCCGGGCCGCCACTGGGTCGGGGGGTTTGGTCACCAGCCATGACGGGGCGAACGATATCAGCCATGAAAACGAGGCTGTGCCTCACCCCCCGCACAACCGTCGTTGTGTGGGCACCGGGCGGGAAAATCGTCTGTGCGCACGCTACTCCCCTTGTGCCACACAGTGAATGACCGGTCCCGGACACGTTCGCGCGTCGTCCGAACCCTGGGACGGCGCCGCCGGTCAGCCCTGCTGGCGGCGGGCGTGCACGGTGGTCAGCCACCAGATGTGCACGCCGGTCCACACCGCCACACCGGCGGCGATGCCCAGGCAGAGCGGGACGAGACCGGCCCATCCGGTGGACGCGACCAGCACCATCACCGCGCCGAGCGCGGTGATCTTGGCGACGTACAGGGCGACGCCGAACGGGAGCACCAGCTGCGGGTTGCGGGCGTCGGCCCAGGCCAGCACGACCGTGGTCAGCGTGTAGCTGAGCGCGGTGACGGCCACCCCGGCGGCTACGCCGAGCGCCGCGTCGGCGCCGCCGGCGACGCCGCCGACGGCCGCGCCGAGCGCCGCCAGCGCCACCGAGGAGAGCACCAGCACCGGCAGGTGGCGCAGCCGCCAGCCCCGGTCCGCGGCGGCCCGCGCCGCGTCCGCCGTCGGCTCAGCCACGGGGGTACGCCGGGAAGGCGGCGACCAGGTCCGCCACGTCGGCGGCGATCCGGGTCAACTCGTCGGCGCCGCCGGGGGCGGCCGGGTCGGTGCGCACGGCGCGGGCGATCAGCCCGGCGGTCTGCCGCATCTCCGCCTCCCGCATGCCCTGGGTGGTGACGCTCGGGGTGCCCACCCGGATGCCCGAGGCCACCATCGGCTTCTGCGGGTCGTACGGGATCGCGTTCTTGTTCAGGGTGATCGCCGCGGCGTCGCAGCGCGCCTCGGCCTGCGCCCCCGTCACCCCCGCCTCCCGCAGGTCGACCAGCGCGAGGTGGGTGTCCGTGCCCCCGGACACCGGGCGCATCCCCTCGGCGGCCAGCCCGTCGGCGAGCGCCCGGGCGTTGGCCACCACCTGCGCGGCGTACGTCCGGAACTCCGGCTGGGCGGCCTCGCGCAGGGCGACCGCCTTGGCCGCGACGGCGTGCATCAGCGGGCCGCCCTGGGTGAACGGGAAGACCGCCTTGTCGATGCGCTGGGCCAACGACTCCCGGCAGAGGATCATGCCGCCGCGCGGGCCCCGCAGCACCTTGTGGGTGGTGCAGCAGACGACGTCGGCGTACGGCACCGGGGAGGGGACGGCCCCACCGGCGACCAGCCCGATGAAGTGCGCGGCGTCCACCATCAGGTAGGCGTCCACCTCGTCGGCGATCTCGCGGAACCGGGCGAAGTCGATCAGCCGCGGGTAGGCGGTCGCCCCGCAGATGATCATTTTGGGGCGGTGCGCGAGAGCCAGGTCGCGCACCTCGTCGTAGTCGATCAGCTCGGTGTCCGGGCGGACCCGGTAGCCGACGGTGGCGAACCACCGGCCCGAGAAGTTGACCCGGCTGCCGTGGGTCAGGTGCCCGCCGTGCGGCAGGTCCATCGCCAGCACCGTGTCCCCCGGCTGCACCAGCGCGGCGTACGCGGCCAGGTTGGCGCTCGCCCCGGAGTGCGGCTGGAGGTTGGCGTGCTCGGCGCCGAACAGCTCCTTCGCCCGGGCGATGCCGATCTCCTCGGCCCGGTCCACCTCGCCGCAGCCGCCGTAGTAGCGCCGGCCCGGGTAGCCCTCGGCGTACTTGTTGGTCAGCGTCGAGCCGAGCGCGGCGAGGACCGCCGGGGAGGTCAGGTTCTCGCTGGCGATCAGTTGCAGGCCGCCGCGCAGCCGGTCCAGCTCGCCGAGCACCACCCCGGCTATCTCCGGGTCGGTCGCTCTGAGCTGGTCGAAGTCCGGCCCCCAGAAGGTGCCTGTCGCGTTCTCCACGACGAACGAGTCTATGGGCCGCACACTGGAAGCCGTGCGATGCCTCGTCACGGGTGCCACCGGGTACGTCGGTGGACGCCTCGCGCCACGGCTGCTCGCCGAGGGACACACCGTACGCTGCCTGGTCCGCCGCGCCGCCCGGCTGCGCGACGTGCCGTGGGCGGCGGATGCGGAGATCGCCGAGGCGGACCTGCGGGCGCCGGAGACCCTGCCGGCCGCGTTCGACGGCGTGGACGTCGCCTACTACCTCGTGCACTCGCTCGGGCAGGCCGGCTTCGCGCAGGCCGACCGGGAGGCCGCGACGAACTTCGCCGCGGCGGCCCGCGCCGCGGGCGTACGCCGGATCGTCTACCTCGGCGGGCCGGAGCCGGCGGCGGCCGACCGGGCCGAGTCGCCGCACCTGCGCTCGCGGGCCGAGGTGGGGCGGATCCTGCTCGCCAGCGGGGTGCCGACGGCGGTGCTGCGGGCGGCGGTGATCATCGGGTCGGGGTCGGCGTCGTTCGAGATGCTGCGGTACCTGACCGAGCGGCTGCCCGTGATGCTCACCCCGCGCTGGGTGCGCAGCCGGGTCCAGCCGGTCGCCGTCCGGGACGCGCTGCGCTACCTGGTCGGCTGCGCCGCCCTGCCGCCGGAGGTCAACCGGGCCTTCGACATCGGCGGCCCCGACGTGCTCACCTTCGAGGCCATGATGCAGCGGTACGCCCACGTCGCCGGGCTGCGCCGGCGGGTCGTCGTGCGGGTACGGCCGCTGACCCCGGCGCTGTCCTCGTACTGGGTCGGGCTGGTCACGCCAGTGCCGAACGCGATCGCCCGCCCGCTGGTGGAGAGCCTGACCCACGAGTCGGTGGCCCACGAGCACGACATCGCCCGGTACGTCCCGGACCCGCCGGGCGGGCTGACCGGCTTCGACGAGGCGGTGCGGCTGGCGCTGGTCAAGGTCCGCGACGCGGCGGTGGAGACCCGTTGGTCCACCGCGAGCGTGCCGAACGCCCCGGCCGAGCCGCTGCCCAGCGACCCGGGGTGGTCCGGCGGCACCGCCTACACCGACGTACGCACCCGCGCCGTGGACGCGCCGCCGGACGTGCTCTGGCGGGTGATCGAGGGCGTCGGCGGCGAGCACGGCTGGTACTCGTTCCCGCTCGCCTGGGCGGTGCGCGGCTGGCTGGACCGGCTGGTCGGCGGCGTCGGGCTGCGCCGGGGCCGGCGCGACCCGCACCACCTGCGGGTCGGCGAGGCGCTGGACTTCTGGCGGGTCGAGGAGATCGAGCCGGGGCGGCTGCTGCGGCTGCGCGCGGAGATGCGGCTGCCCGGCCGGGCCTGGCTGGAGATGCGCGCCGAGCCGGCCGACGGGGGCCGCAGCCGGTACGTCCAGCGCGCCGTGTTCCTCCCCCGCGGGCTGGCCGGTCACGCCTACTGGGGCTCGGTGGCCCCGTTCCACGCGGTCGTCTTCGGCGGCATGGCCCGCAACATCGCCCGCGGCGCCGAGCAGGTCGCCGTCGGCTCCTGAGAGCCCGCGCGGGCTCCACGCCGCGGATCGCCCTGCCCGGCGCCGCCCGGGTGGGATCAGTTGCCGGCGCGCTCGGCCGTCACCCGGTAGGCGACCGACTCGCTGGGCGGGACGAAGTCCCGTACCGGCTGACCGCGGAGGGTGTCGGAGAGGACCCGGCCGACGACGTCGACCAGAGCGGGCACGACGGCCCCGCCGACGGCGTCCTGCGGGTCGTCGGGGTTCGCCGCCATCGAGGCGACGGCGAGCTGCGGGGTGAAGGCGACCACGGTCTCCGTCCCGTTATGCTCCGAGCTGCCGGTCTTGCCCGCCACCGGCCGGCCCAGCTTCTCCCGCAGGTCGGGGGCCGTGCCGCCGTCGCACCCCCGGTACATCGACTGGTCCCCCACCGGGCAGCGGGCCGCGTCCACCGCGCCTCGGGCCACCTCGGGGTCGAGCACCGGCTTGCACTCCGGGCGCCCGGCGGCGACCGGCCGGCCGGCGGCGTCGGTGATCGAGACGATCGGCGTGGGCGCGCAGTACGTCCCCTCCGCCGCCAGCGTCGCGTACGCGTTGGCCAGGTCGAGCGGGGTCGTGGCGGAGACGCCGAGGGTGAACGGCCCCCAGTTCTTCGCGCCGTACCGGGCCAGCCGGGCGTCGGAGGCGGCACGGAACCTGATGCCGAGCCGCTGGGCCATCTCGACCGCCCGGTCCGCGCCGACCCGCTCGATCAGCCAGGCGAAGTACGTGTTGACCGACCGGCCGAAGGCGTCCCACATGGTCCGGTAGCCGGCCATCGAGGGATCGGCGTTGGCGGGACACCACCGGCCGTCGCACGCGGCGGGGCCGCCGCCGGTCGGGTACCCGGTGACGATGCGGTGCGGGGCGTCGAACTCGGTGGCCAGCGGCATCCCCGCCTCCAGCGCGGCCAGCAGGGTGAACATCTTGAAGGTCGAGCCGGCCTGGTAGCCCTCGATGGTTCCGCCCCCGGCGACGAGCTGGTTGACGGTGTTCGGGCGGTTCTTCGCGCCCGGCGGGTTGGCCGCCACGCTGTAGTTCCGGTTCACCGCCAGGGCGAGGACCCGGCCCGTGCCCGGCTGCACCACGGCGGTCGGCGCCGCGCGGCGGTCGTCGACGTCGTAGGTCCGCAGCACCTGCTCCATGGCGCTGCGCTGCACCCCGGGGTCGAACGAGGAGACGATCCGGAAGCCGCCCCGGCGCAGGGTGCGCTGCCGCTCGTCCGCGTTCGCGCCGAACGCCGGCTGCTCGCTCCACCAGCGGGTGAACCAGTCGCAGAAGAAGCCCCAGTCCTGGTGCTTCTCGGGCACCGCCGTGCAGTCGTTCGGCGTCGCGCTCGGCTTCAGCGCCAACTGCTCGGCCTTGGCCGCCGCCGCCGCGTCGGGCGCGACCTGGCCGCTCTTGACGAGCTGGTCCAGCACGTACGCCCGGCGGGCCAGCGCCGCGTCGGCGTCCCCGTTGATCGGGTCGTCGGTGTGCGGCGAGCGGACCAGCCCGGCCAGCAGGCTCGCCTCGGCAAGGGTGAGCTCGCTCGGCGGCTTGGAGAAGTACCGCTTGCTGGCGGCGGCCACCCCGTACGCCCCGGCGCCGAAGTACGCGATGTTGAGGTAGCGGCCGAGGATCTCGTCCTTGTCCAGCTTCTGCTCCAGCGCCAGGGCGTACCGCATCTCCTTGAGCTTGCGGGCGGTGCTGATCTCGGTGGCGCTGGCCCGCTGCTCCTCGGTGAGCCGCGGGTCCGTGCCGAGCACGTTGCGGACGTACTGCATGGTGAGCGTGGAGGCGCCCTGTCGGGTTCCGCCGTCACGGGTGTTGACGGTGAGCGCCCGCAGCACGCCCCGCACGTCGACGCCGTGGTGCTGGTAGAACCGCACGTCCTCGGCGGCGACCATCGCCTGGCGCATCACCGGCGCCACCTCGGCCAGCGGCACGTCCACCCGGTCTTCGGCGTAGAACGAGGTGATGGGGGTGGTGCCGTCCTTGGCGTAGAGGGTGGACCGCTGGGCCGTGGGCGGTGTCAGCAGCGAGTCGGGCAGCCCGCCGGGGGTGAGCCGGCTGGCGCCGAACCCGAAGACCAGCGCGGCGGGCAGTGCCGCGACCGCGAGCGCGAGGCCGGCGAGTGTGCCGGCGATCAGCACGGTGAACAGCTTGTCGAGACGGACCCGGATCATCAGCTCTCCCCGTAGGAGCCCAGTCAGGTGCGGACCCGTCCAGAATGGCCACGCAACGGGCCAAACCTGACTGATTTTCCCGAAAGGGGTACGGATTTCGCGGGGGAGAACAAGCGGGACGGCACCGGACACGGCACCCCGGCCCGCCGCCCGGAGACGCCCACCCCGGGCGCCCGGGCGGCGGTGTCAGGGCAGCAGGACGGCGGCCAGCGGGTGGACCGTCTCCTCGATCTCGTCGGCGACCCGGCCGAAGCACTGGTCGCCGCGCCCCCACGGGTCGTCGAGATCGTCGGTGTGCAGCGCGGAGGCACCCTGTCGGGCGCCGTCCACGGCGGCGACCAGGGCCACCCCCCGGGCGTACACCGCGTCCGGGGCGGCGGCGGCCGGCGGCAGCGCGGCGGCGTCGACGGCGCCCAGCAGCCGGCCGAACTCGCCCAGCACGAAGGTGCGGGGCGCCGCGTCGGGCCGCAGCGCCACGACGTACTCCTGCTGGTCCGCCGTGGCGGTGAGCACGAGGTCGGCGGCGTCGACGAGGTCGGAGCGCAGCTTACGGGCGGCGAACCCGGCGACGTCGCCGCCGCGCGCGACCACCTGCCGGGCGGCCGGGGGGTTCATCTCCTCGCCCGCGTGCCAGCCGCCCGTGCCGGCGCTGTGGCTGTGCAGCAGCTCGTCCGCGGCGGCCGGGGCGAGGCCGCGCCGCGCCAGCCGCTCGCGGACGGCCAGCGCCAGCAGCCGCTCCGCCATCGGTGAGCGGCAGATGTTGCCCATGCAGACGTGCAGGACGGTGAACGGCGGCACCTCAGCCCACCCGGCTCTCGACGATGTCCGGCACCACGTCCCGCAGCTTCTCCAGCGCGATCGCCCCGCTGCGCAACACCCGGGGCACCTCCCCGGTGACGTCGACGATCGTGCTCGGCACCGGGTCCGGGCACGGCCCGGCCTCCAGGTACGCCCGGACGGCGTAGCCGAGCTGCTCCCGGGCCTGCTCGGCGGTGAGCGCGGCCTGCTGGCCGATCCGGTTGGCCGAGGCGACCGCCATCGGGCCGGTCTCCCGCAGCACCTCCAGCGCCACCGGGTGCAGCGGCATCCGCACGGCGACCGTCCCGCTGTCGTCGCCGAGATCCCACGACAGGCTCGGCGAGTGCTCGATCACGATGGTCAGCGCGCCCGGCCAGAACGCCTCGACCAGGTCGCGGGCCGCCCGGGGCAGCGTGAAGGTCAGCCCGTCGAGGGTGTGCCGGGAGCCGATCAGCACCGGCGGCGCCTGCCGGGTGCCGCCCTTGGCGTCCGCGAGGGCCTTCACCGCGTACGGGGTGAAGGCGTCGGCGCCGATCCCGTAGACCGTGTCCGTCGGCAGGACGACCAGCTCGCCGTTCTTGACCGCCTCGATCGCGGCGGCGACACCGCGGTCCCGGTCGGCCGGCGACCGGCAGTCGTAGAGCATCACGAGGAGCCAGTCTGCCACGCCGCGGCGCGGGCCCGGTCGCCGGCGGCCCGGGAGTCGTCGGCGCGGCGGCGGGCGGTGGCGAAGCGGGGCCGTCCCGCCAGGTCACGGTGCTCCTCGACCGCCTCGTACCGGCCGTCGGCCGCGAGCAGGGCGGGCACCGCGTCGCCGTGCGTGTCGTCGTGCTCGACGCCGAGCACCCCGCCGGGGCGCAGCAGCTCCGCGGCGCGCGCCAGCACCGGCCGGATCACGGTCAGCCCGTCCGCCCCACCGAAGACCGCCTCGTCGGGGTCGTGGGCGGCCACCTCGGGGGGTACGGCCACCGCGCGGGGCACGTACGGCGGGTTGCACAGCAGCACGTCCACCCGCCCCGTCAGCTCCGCCAGCAGGTCCGGGTCGGTGACGTCGGCGGCCACCACCGCCACGGGCCGGTCCCCGGCGGCCACCCGGTCGGCGGCGTTGCGGCGCAGCCACCCCAGCGCGGCCGGCGACCGCTCCACCGCCACCACCCGGGCGTCGGGCGCCTCCTGGGCGACCGAGAGCGCGATGGCCCCCGACCCGCTGCACAGGTCCACCACCAGCGGACGGCCGGCCCGCCGGGCCCGGTCGATCCCCCAGCCGGCGAGCAGTTCGGTCTCGGGCCGGGGTACGAAGACGCCCGGGCCGACCGCCAGCTCCAGGTGCCGGAAGGCGGCGCCGCCGGTGAGGTGCTGCAACGGCTCCCGGGCCGCCCGGCGGGCGACCAGGCCGTCGTACCGGTCGAGCTGGTCGGGGGTGACGCCGTCGGCCAGCGCGAGCCGGCCGCGGGGCACCCCCAGCACGTACGCGGCCAACAGCTCGGCCTCGGCGCGCGGCGCCTCGATCCCCGCCGCCGCGAGGACGCGGGCCGCCCGCGCCACGACAGCGGAGGGACGGAGGCGTTCTGACCCTTCGGACGGGTGTTGCGGGAAAGGGGCCACGCCATAATCATGAAGCGTCGCCGGGTCGCGCCACGAGCTGGTCGACCCGACCGCACACCGACAGGGAGGTCGCGGGTGGGCTGGCTCGACCGGGTCAACAGCCAGGTTGACGCCCTGCGACGGGCCCGCGCCCTGCAGGAGGTGAGCCGCTCCGCCGAGGCGTGCGCCCTGCTCGACGAGGTGCTGCGCGAGACCACCGACCCGTACACCCGCGCCGACGCGCTGGTGCAGCGCCTCTCCGCGTTGATCAATCTCGGTCGCACCGCAGAGTACACCCGGGCCATCGAGGAGGCGTCGGCGGCCGTCCGGGACCTGGCCGAGCCGTCCCTGCACGGACACCTCAACGCACTGGCCGCGCTGGCAGCGCACCACCAGGGGGCCCTCGACCGGTGCGTCACCCACCTGGTCAAGGCGGCCCGGGCGCTGAACGCCGTGGGGGAGGCGGACCGGGACACCGCGTGGGCCTGGCACGACCTGGCGATGGCGTACTCGTACCTCAGCTTCCACGGGTACGCCCTCAGCGCGATCGAGCGCGCCCGGCAGCTCGGGCTGGCCGCCGACATCCCCGAGGAGACGTTCGCCGCCCCGGGCATCCGGCTGCGCAACGCCGTCGCCCTCGACCACGCCGGTGACAGCGACGGCTGCCTGCGGGTGCTGCGGGACGTCGCCGCCGACCTGAGCCGGTTCCTGCGCGGCGGTCGCGCCGACGAGCTCCGCCCGAGCAGCCTCGCGGCCTACGGCTACGCCGCCGCGCGCCGGGCGGCGCTGGGCGACCGGGTGGAGACCGGCACGGCCGCGGACCCGTCCCGGCTGCTCGCCTACGGCGCGGACAGCGCCCGGGCCCGCGACATGCGCCAACTCGGCCAGGTCTGCCTGGCCATCGCGTCCGGCAACCCCATCCAGGCGGTCACCCTGCTGGACGCCGCCCGGGTGTCCAAGGAGACCCTCGGCGCGGCCGAGCCGGCCCGGCTGCGCAGCATCGCGTACGCGCGGGCCGGCGACCACGCGGCGGCGCACCGGGCCGACCGGCACGCGTTCCGGCTGGCGGCGCAGCGCAACGACCGGCTGCGGGACGTCTACATCGAGGGCATCGCCGCCCGGATCGACCACGAGGAGATGCGCCGCGAGGCGGCCCGCTACGAGGGCGAGGCGCTCACCGACCCGCTGACCGGGCTGCCGAACCGCCGCCGGCTGGAGCGCTACATCGCGGCGGTGGTCGCCCGCGGGGAGCGGGTCGTGATCGGCGTCTGCGACCTGGACGGCTTCAAGGCGGTCAACGACCGGCACGGCCACCACTCCGGCGACCTCGTCCTGCAGCGGATCGCCGGGGTGATCAACCGGGTCATGCGCCGGGGCGACTTCGTGGCCCGCTACGGCGGCGACGAGTTCGTGGTGGTGCTGTCGGGCGCGGGCATGACCGACGCGGCGGAGGTGGCCCGCCGGATCGAGGCGGCGGTGCGCACCGAGGACTGGGAGACCCTGGTGCCCGGCACGCCGGTCGGCGTGAGCATCGGCTTCGCGGAGGTCGACGCCACGGGTCCCGGGCTGCGCGAGGCGCTCGGCACGGCGTTCGAGGTCGCCGACCGGGAGATGCTGCGGGCCAAGACCCGCCCCCGCGCCAGCTGACCCCGCCCCCGGCCCGCCCCCGGGCCACTATTTCCAGGAAAAAGCGGCGCGTGCCTTTTCAGGGAACGCGCGCGTGGAGGCCGCGGCGGTCAGCGGCGGGTGAGCTCCGTGTCGCCGGCGAGGCGGGCGGCGCGGTCGGCCTCGGCGAGGGCGTCCAGGACGCCGTCCAGCTCGCCGGCCAGGGCCAGGTCCAGGTTGTACGCGGTGTAGCCGATCCGGTGGTCCGTGATCCGGTTCTGCGGGAAGTTGTACGTCCGGATGCGCTCGGAGCGGTCCACCGTGCGCACCTGCGCCTTGCGGGCGTCCGAGGCGGCGGCGTCGGCCTGCTCCTGGGCCACGGCGAGCAGCCGGGCACGCAGGATGCGCATCGCCTGCTCCCGGTTCTGCAGCTGGGACTTCTCGTTCTGGCAGGAGACCACGATGCCGGTCGGCAGGTGGGTGATCCGCACCGCCGAGTCGGTGGTGTTCACCGACTGCCCACCCGGGCCCGACGAGCGGAACACGTCGATGCGCAGCTCGTTCGGGTCGATGGTGACGTCGACATCCTCCGCCTCGGGCAGCACCAGCACCCCGGCGGCGCTGGTGTGGATGCGGCCCTGCGACTCGGTGACCGGGACGCGCTGCACCCGGTGCACGCCGCCCTCCCACTTGAGCCGGGACCAGACCCCGTTGCCGCCCTCCGGCACGCCCTTGGTCTTGATCGCCAGCGAGACGTCCTTGACGCCGCCCAGGTCCGAGTCCTGCGCGTCGATGACCTCGGTGAGCCAGCCGTGGCGCTCGGCATACCGGGTGTACATCCGCAGCAGGTCACCGGCGAACAGCGCGGACTCCTCGCCGCCCTCGCCCGCCTTGATCTCGACGATCACGTCCTTGGCGTCGTGCGGGTCGCGCGGGATCAGCAGCTCGGCGAGGCGTTCCTCCAGCGCCGGCAGGGTGGCGGCGATCGACTCGGCCTCGGCGGCGAAGGACGGGTCCTCGGCCGCCAACTCCTTCGCCGCGGCCAGGTCCGCGCGGGCCTGCTCCAGCTCGGCCGCCGCCTTCTGCACCGGGACCAGCTCCGCGTACCGGCGGCCGACCCGGCGGGCCGTGCCCTGGTCGGCGTGGATGGCCGGGTCCGCGAGCCGCTTCTCCAGCTCGGCGTGCTCGTCGAGGAGGGCGGCCAGGCGCTCACTGCTCATGCTCGGGTGCTCCTTCGACGACGGGGACGGCCGGCAACCGACCGGAGAAAAGGGGGGGCAATACGGACGGCGCCCGCGCCCGGCACGAAGCCGGACGCGGGCGCCGAACACGCAGTTACTTGGCCTTCTTGGCCTGAACCTTGGCGTACTTCTGCTGGAACTTCGCGACCCGGCCCGCGGTGTCGAGGACGCGCTGCTTACCGGTGTAGAACGGGTGGCAGGCGCTGCAGGTCTCGACGTGGATCGAGCCGCCCTTGGCGGTGCTGCGGGTCGTGAAGGAGTTGCCGCAGGAGCAGGTGACCTCGGTGGTCACGTACTCCGGGTGGATGTTGGCTTTCATGTCGCCTCGGTCCTCTCGTCGGTGGTCGCCGGGTCGCCGTACGGCCGGCCGCGCGGGGCGCGCGCGCCGGGCTCGGGCGTGAACCGGAACCAGTGGCCGATTGACCAGTGTGCCATGGGCGGGAGCCGACCCGTCAGGCGGGCCGCACAGCGGGTCCGGCCTCGTCAACGCACCCGCGCCCCCCTGCATTCCCGCCCGGCCGGGGACACATTCCCCCGTCGCCCGTGACCCGGCCGCGCCCCGGCGTACCGTGGTCTGGTGTCCGGTTCGCCCGAGAAACCGACCGGGACGCGGAGACCGCCCCGGCTGATCGCCACCCGGGGACTGCCCGCCTCGGGCAAGACCACCTTCGCCCGTACCCTCCAGCCCTCGGTCGTCCGCGTGAACCGCGACGACCTGCGCCGGATGCTGCACGGCGAGCGGCTGTTCACCCAGTGGGCGGAGGCCCAGGTCACCCGGGCGCAGCGGGCGCAGGTGGAGGCGCTGCTGCGGGGCCGGATCAGCGTCTGCGTGGACGACACCAACCTGCGCGCCCGGACGCTGCGGGACTGGGCCAGGCTCGCCGCCGACTGCGGGGCCGACTTCGAGGTGCACGACTTCACCGACGTACCCCTGGACGAGTGCCTGCGCCGGGACGCCGCGCGGCCGGAGGCCGACCGGGTGGGCGAGGAGGCGATCCGGCGGCTGCACGACCGCTACCTGGCCGACCGACCGCTGCCGCTGCCGGTGCCGGAGGTCATCCCCGGCGGCCCGGCCCGGGTGCACGACGTGCGGGGCGGCCCGCCGGAGATCGTCCTGGTCGACATCGACGGGACCGTCGCGCTGAACGTCTCCCGCAGCCCCTACGACATGACGCGGGTGGGCGAGGACGTGCCGAACGAGGCGGTGATCGCGGCGGTCCGGGCGATGCACGCCGCCGGGCACGGGGTGGTCTTCTGCTCCGGCCGGGACGCCTCGGCCCGGGCCGACACCGAGGCGTGGCTGGCCCGGCACGTCCGGGTGCCCTACCTGGCCCTGCACATGCGGGCGGTCGGCGACTCCCGCAAGGACTCGATCGTCAAGCAGGAGATCTACGAACGCGAGATCCGGCCCCACTACCGGGTGGTCGGGGTGTTCGACGACCGGATGCAGGTCGTCCGGATGTGGCGCGCCCTCGGCCTGACGGTCTTCCAGGTGGCCGAGGGCGACTTCTGACCCGGGGCCCCTGTCCGGTTCTGACGCGGGCCCCTGTCCGGCGCCGCCGCGCGGGACAGGGGCCCTCCTCGCAGGTCAGGCGGCCGGGGCGAGCGCGGCCTCGGTGAGGGTGACGGTGGCCTCGGCGCGTACGCCGTTGACCGTCACGGCCAGCACGACCGTCGCGCCGGGGCGCAGCGCCGACAGCTCGCCGGTCGCCGGGGCGAGGCGGGCGACGTGCCAGGGCCGCACGCCGTCCGCCCCGCCGATGTGGACGCTCGGCGAGGCGGACCAGTCCGCGCTGACCGGGGCGGCCACGGGCACCGTACGGCCGCCGGGCTGGGCCAGCGTCGCCGTGACCCGGGCCGGGGCGCCGACCGCCACGCTGGCCGGGGCGGCCAGGTCGAGTCGGTCGACGTGGGCGTGGAACTCGGCGGCCACCCAGCGCGGGCCCTCGGCGAGCGGGTCGCGGCGGACCCGCTCGGCCTCGGCCGGGGTGACCGGGTCGACGCCGAACTCGGTCCAGCCGGTGAAGCCGCCGAGGTGCGCCGGGGTGGACGGGTTCTTGCCCGAGTTGCCGTTGATCACGTACGGCACGCCGTCCACCCGGTCGGCGTGGAACGTCCCGACGTGGCCGTTGACGACGAGCGCGCCCTTGCCGGTGGTGTGCTGGAAGTCGGCGAGCCACTGCTCCACCAGCGCCGCCTCCTTCCGGTCGCCGAGCTGGCTGGCCTTCGCCGGGCTCGGGTCGCGGGGCGGGTGGTGGAACAGCACGGCGACGGAACCGACGCCCGCGTCGGTGGCGGCGGAGTCGAGCGCGTCGCGCAGCAGCCGGACCTGGTCGAACCCGCCGCCCCGCAGCGAGCCGGTGGCCGTGTTCAGCGTGACGAACCGGGTGCCGGCGTGGTCGAAGACCCGGGACGTGTCCCCGAAGACGGCCTGGAAGTTGCCGATCGGGGCACCCATGATCTCGTGGTTGCCGGGGACGTAGTAGTACGGCAGCTCGCCGCCCAGCTCCTCGTCGAGGATCCGCTTGGCCAGGGCGAAGTCCGCCGGGTACGCGGTGTCCACGAGATCCCCGTTGATCACCAGGAAGTCCGGCCGCGCCGCCTTGATCTCGCGCAGCGTACGGCGGGCCTGGGCGACCAGGTCGCTGTCCGGGTCGGCGGCGACGAACTGGGCGTCGGACATGACCGCGAAGCGCCAGGGCGCGCCGTCGACCGTGCCGTCGCGCAGCACCACCCGGTCGGTGCGCGGCGCCTCGGCCGGCGCGTCGAGGGTCGGGGGCACCTTCGCCACCAGGTCGTCGATGACGATCTGGCTGGTGTACTGGGCGGCGGGGTTGGTCTCGGCCACGTAGAACCGGCGCACCCGCACCGGGTACTGCACACCGGCGGGTACGGCGAACTCGACGTAGCGCCAGCCGGTCCAGGTGATGTACGGCCCGCGCAGCACGTGCTGGGTGTCCTGGGCGTCGTGCAGGTGCAGGCTGGGCCACTCCCCCCTGCCGTTGCCGTTGATCCACATGCCGAACGCCTGCGGCTGGCCGGGCACCTCGATCCAGGCGGGCGGGTCGGCGTACGCGGCCCGGGTGCCGGTGGACTGGCTGAAGTCGTACGACATCCGCAGGCCGGTGCCGGTGCGGCCCGGCGCGGGGGCGACGGAGCCGCTGGCCCGGGCCTGGCTGAACCGCCACGCGGCGGCGTCGTCGAAGGTGGCGACCGGGACGTCGGCCAGTCCGACGGTGACCGGCAGCGCCGCGCTGTGGTCTCCGACCCGGACGGTCACGAGCCCGGAGCCGGTGCCGGCGACCGCCCGCACCGACAGGTTGCCGTCCTCGCTCGGCGTGACGTCGAACAGGTCGTGGTCGTACTCCAGCCGCAGGTCGGCCGGCTCGATCGGGGCGGTGTTGCCCTCGGCGTCGTAGCCGACCACGCCGAACAGCGCGCTGTCGCCGGCCCGGTTCAGGCCCACGCGGTCCATCGTGGCGTCGATCCGGGCCAGCGGGCCGAGCACGGTGAGGTCGAGCGTGCCGCTGGCCTCGTCGCGCCAGGCGGTGACGGTGCTGTGGCCGGGCGCGCCGGCCCGGAACACACCGTCCTCGCTCACCTTGCCGTGGACGGCCGGGTTGGCCCGCCACGCCGGCCCGCCGGCCGCCGGGCCGTACGTCTCGTCATAACCCGTGGCGGTGAGCCGGCGCGTCAGCCCGGGGAAGACCCGGTCGGGGCGGCCGCCCCGCACGGGCGCGACGCCGGGGGCGGCGGTGGGGTCGCTGGCGGTGCGCAGCCAGTAGCCGGTGAGCCGGCCGCTGCCCTCGGGGGCGTAGATGGCCAGGCCGTTGGGGACGGCACGCTCGGCGCCGTCGGACGGGCTGTTCTCCACCCGGACGCTCGCCTCGCCGGGCCGGCGGGCGAGCAGCGTGGAGGAACCGCCACCGTCGAGGTTGAGCGCGTTCCAGGCCCCCAGCTCGGCCATCATCCGGCCCATCTCGGTCTGGGTGACGCCCCGGCTGTCCACCTGCCGGCCGTCCACGGTGAGCATGATCATCTTACGACCGTCGGCGGAGAAGCCGACCGAGGTGCGCGGCGCGAGGCTGGCGTCGGCGATGTTCTGCACCACGCCGTCGCGGACCAGCACGCTGCCGCCGCCGACCGCGGCGTGCAGGCTGCTGCCGTCGGACGGCTTCGGCCGCCAGGTCACGTCGACCGGGTCGCCCGGCCGCAGACCGGCGAGCGCGTCTGCCCCGGCGTCCCGGCCGAGCAGGATCGTCGTGCCGGCGGCGATCGGCCCGCTGCCGGCCGCCGGGGTCACGGTGGCGACGCGACCGCCGACCACGGCGACCTCGGTGACGCGGGCCGCGCCGGCCACCGCCCGCTCCCGGGTGTACGTCCCCCAGAGCGCGGTGAACACGCCGATGCCGCCCGCCTGGACCATGTTGTTGAACTGGGTGAGGGTGACGGGGCCGGCGGGCAGGGTGGCGGTGCCGTCGAAGTTCACCTCGATCACGCGGCCGACGCCCTCGGTGGTCACCGCCACCGCGTTGCGGTGCCCGCTGACCGCCGACTGGACCAGCGCGCCGGCCCGGATGCCGACGCCCTGCGCCGCGCCTGAGTTGTTGATGTCGAAGAAGTCGCCGTTGACCGCGGCGACGGCCCGGGAACGGTCCACCGCGCCGCGCAGCGGCTCGGCCTTCGCCACCGCGCCGGAGTTGACGTAGTCGACGGTGGCCCCGCCGGTGAGGTCGGTGGTCAGCGCGTCGGCGCGCAGCCAGCCGTCGGCGTCGTACCGGTCGAACGAGGTGAGCTGCACCCCGGGGGCGACCGGGCGGGTCGTCTTCGCGGTCTCCAGGCCGCCGGCCGGCTCGACGCCGGCGGTGCCCGGCATGGCGGTGGCGGGCCGGTCCGCGGCGAGGGTGACCGGCTCGGCGGCCTGCGAGGAGGCACGGGGAGCGTCCTCGGCGACCGTGCCGGCCGGGTCTTCGCCCGGCGCGGCGGTGACCGGCACCGGGCCGGCCAGCGTGAGCAGCGGCGTCAACAACAGGACGCCGGCGAGGTGGGCGGATCTGCGGGTACGCATGGGCGACAGTCAACCGGACAATGAATAGAAGTTTCAATAGGCGACGCCTTAACCGAAGGAAAACTCCACCGGCGGGACGGCCCGGCGCCCGGTGATCCGGCGCGGCCCGACCCACCGTCGACGTACCGGATCGGCGCCCCGCCCTCCGGCGGGCCGCGCGGACGACGAAGGGCACGGCCGCGGACGGCCGTGCCCTTCGTCGATCCCCGACCGGGAGGGGTCACTCCCCCGGCGTGGACTTCGCGATCTGCATCAGGAACTCGATGTTGGTGCGGGTCTGCTTGAGCCGGTCCAGCAGCAGGTCCAGCGCCGCCTGCGAGTCCAGCGAGTGCAGGACCTTGCGGAGCTTGTGGACGATGGCCAGCTCCTCCGGCGCGAGCAGGACCTCCTCCTTACGGGTGCCGGAGGCGTTGATGTCGACCGCGGGGAACGTCCGCTTGTCGGCGATCTTCCGGTCCAGCTTCAGCTCCGCGTTGCCGGTGCCCTTGAACTCCTCGAAGATGACCGTGTCCGCCATGGAACCGGTCTCCACCAGCGCGGTGGCGAGGATGGTCAGCGAGCCGCCGTTCTCGATGTTGCGGGCCGCGCCCAGGAACCGCTTCGGCGGGTAGAGCGCGGTGGAGTCGATACCACCCGACATGATCCGGCCGGAGGCCGGTGCCGCCAGGTTGTACGACCGACCGAGCCGGGTCACGGAGTCGAGCAGCACGACCACGTCGTGGCCCAGCTCGACCAGCCGCTTCGCCCGCTCGATCGCCAGCTCCGCCACCGTCGTGTGATCCTGCGGCGGACGGTCGAACGTGGCCGCGATGACCTCGCCCTTCACCGACCGCTGCATGTCGGTGACCTCTTCCGGCCGCTCGTCCACCAGCACCACCATCAGGTGGCACTCCGGGTTGTTGCGGGTGATCGCGTTCGCCAGCGCCTGCAGCACCATCGTCTTGCCCGCCTTCGGCGGGGACACGATCAGCGCCCGCTGGCCCTTACCGATCGGCATGACCAGGTCGATCACCCGGGTGGTCAGGATGTGCGGCTCGGTCTCCAGCCGCAGCCGCTCCTGCGGGTACAGCGGGGTGAGCTTGTAGAACTCCGGCCGGCGCCGCGCCTCCTCCGGCTCCATCCCGTTGATGGTGTCCAGCCGGACCAGCGGGTTGTACTTGTCCCGCCGCTGCTCGCCCTCGCGGGCCGCGCGCACCGCTCCGGTGATCGCGTCACCGCGGCGCAGGCCGTACTTCTTGATCTGGGACATCGACACGTAGACGTCGTTCGGGCCGGCCAGGTAGCCGGTGGTCCGGACGAACGCGTAGTTGTCGAGCACGTCGATGATGCCGGCCACGGGGACGAGGACGTCGTCCTCGCCGACCTGCGGCTCGCGGGCGCCCTCGCCGCCCTCGGCGCGCTCGCCCCGGCCGCGACGGCGGTCCCGGAACCGGCTGCGCCGGCCGCGCCGGCCGCCGCCCTCGCCGTCATCGTCGCCGTCGGTGTCGCGCTCGACGCGCTGGCCACGGTCGTTGCGGTCACCGCGCTCGGCCCGCTCGCCCCGGTCGGCCCGCTCGCCCCGGTCGGCCCGCTCGGCCCGGTCGCCGCGCTCGGCCCGCTCGCCCCGGTCGGCCCGCTCGGCCCGGTCGCCGCGCTCGGCCCGCTCGCCCCGGTCGGCGCGCTCGGCCCGCTCGCCCCGGTCGGCGCGCTCGGCCCGCTCGCCGCGCTCGGCCCGCTCGCCCCGGTCGGCACGCTCAGCCCGCTCGCCCCGGTCGGCACGCTCAGCCCGCTCGCCGCGGTCGACACGCTCGCCGCGCTCAGCCCGGTCGGCACGCTCAGCCCGCTCGGCCTGGTCCCGGGTGCCCCGGCCCTCGCCGCGCTCCCGGCGGCCCTCGCCGCGCTCGGCGGGCTCGGTGGCGGGTGCGGCCTCCTCGACACGGGTCTCGGCCGGCCGGTTCTCGGCCTCGGCGGCCCGGGTCTCAGCCGCGGCGGCGGTCGCCCGGCTACGCCGGGCCCGGGTCCGCCCCTCGGTCGGGGCCGCCGGCTCGGCGGTGCGCTCGGCACCCGACGGGGCGACCTCCGCGCGCACCTCCTCCCGGACGGGAGCGACCGCAGTCGCGACGTCGGCGCGCGGTCGAGGGGTCCCGGCGGCGGCGCCGCCCTGCCGCTCGGAGATCGCGCTGATCAGCTCGCCCTTACGCATGCGAGCCGTACCAGAGATGCCGAGCGACGCGGCCAGGCTCTGGAGCTCCGGCAGCAGCATCGCCGACAGACCGGTGCCGCTACGCCGACGGCGGGCGGGGGCGGCGGTGGCTTGGCCAGCGACGTTGGAAACATCCGACGTCACGTCGGTGGTGTCGCTCAATGGATTCCTTCCCTCGATAGGCCGGGACTGCCCGGAGTCGACAAGCAGGTGGCCGGGCGGCCTCGGTGCACCCGCCTCGCATGACGCGTCGCGGGAGTCTGTGACACAGCAGCCGGTCGGTTTCCCGACTCACCAACCTCGGTGAGCAGGTCTCGCCGTCTGCGGCGACCTGTGGAAACTGCGGTGCGGCGTGAGCCTTTGGCAGGGGTGACGGGCTGACCGCCGATAGCTTCGGGGGTGCGCCGACCCGCAGGAAGATCGCATGCTTCGCGGCTGTGCTAGGTCTAGAGCGTAATCAACTCTTCCGACCTGCGGCAACAGGGTCCCGCTCGGCGTGTCCAAGTCTACCCCTGGCGACCCGCGCCCCGTGCACGTCTATACCCAACCGCCAGGTCTGCCAACCTGTTCCCGGCGAGAAGCCCTCCGGCGGCTCGGCCAGCGCCAGGACCGTCGGGCCCGCCCCACTGACCACCGCCGCCACACCGGCCGCACGCAGCGCGTCGACCAGCGCCGCCGTGTCGGGCATGCCGGCGGCGCGGTAGCCCTGGTGCAGCCGGTCGACCGTGGCCGGCAGCAGCAGCGCCGGCTCGGCGGTGAGGGCGTGCACCAGCAGCGCGGCCCGGCCGGCGTTCAGCGCGGCGTCGGCGTGCGGCACGGTCGCGGGCAGCGCGGCCCGGGCGGCGGCCGTCAGGCCGCGCTGCTCGGGCACGAACACCGTCGGCCGTACGGCCTCGGCGACGGGCAGCGAGACCGCCCGGGCACCGGACGGCTCCGTCCAGGCGACGGTGAAGCCGCCGAGCAGGCAGGGCGCGACGTTGTCGGGGTGACCCTCGATGTCGGCCGCCAGCCGCAGTGCCGCCGCCTCGTCGAGCCGGCTCGACCCGTCGGTGACCAGGGCCCGCGCCAACTGGACGCCGGCAACGATCGCGGCCGACGACGAGCCCAGCCCCCGGGCCTGCGGGATCCGGTTGACGCACTCCACGGCGAAGCCCGGCGGCTGGGCGCCGAGCGCCTCGAAGGTGGCCCGCATGGCGCGGGCGACCAGGTGCCGCTCGTCGCCGGGCAGCTCCCCGGCGCCCTGCCCGGTCACCGTCACCCGGACGCCGTCGGACGCCACCTCGGCCGCCACGTCGTCGTACAGTCCGAGCGCCAGCCCCAGCGCGTCGAAACCCGGCCCGAGGTTCGCGCTCGTGGCGGGAACCCGGACCCGCACCGGCCCGGATACGAATGTCGTCGGCACGGGCCCATGCTAGGCCGCCGGACCGACAGACGTTCGCCCGGTCGGTGGGATCCGATCATCTGAACTAACCTGGCCGCCGACGATCATGCGGGAGGACCACGGTGGAGATCCTGAACAATTCATTCGTGCAGGCGTCCCTGCGCCTGCCCATCCTGCTGGTGCTGGTGGTCGGGCTGGTGGTGACCCTGATGGCGCGCAAGCGGCTGCCCGGCAGGTGCGTGGCGATGCTGGTCTTCGGGGTGCTGGCGTCGTTCCTCGGCGTCCTGGTCGACCTGGCCGGGGTGTTCGCCATGCCCCACCTCTACCGGTCGGGAGCGGTGTCGTTCTCCACGCTCACCGGGCTGGGCACGGCGATCGGCCTGCTGAGCACCGTGTTCGGTGCGGTCGGGCTGGCCCTGCTGCTCGCTGCGGCGGTCGCCGGCAGACAGCCGTCCACCCCCCGCTGACCGCCCGCCCCCCTGCCACCTGCCCTGCCGCCGGCCGGCCCCCGCCGCCGCTCGTCGGCCGCCCGTCGGCCGCCCGCCGCCGCCCGTCCGCGGTGATCAAGAGAAATGCGTCGGCGTTGATCTCCGCGGCGACGCAAACCTCTTGATCACCGGGGACGCGAGGGCGGGAGGGCGCGGGAGGGCGCGGGAGGGTAGGCGCGGGAGGGTGGTCAGCGGGCGGCTGCCTCCGGGGCCGGGGTGGGCTCGTCGGCCGGGTCGGTCAGCGACAGCCGACGGGTGGCGATCCGCCAGCCGACCGCGTAGACCACGGTGACCAGGCCGCAGCCGGCCAGCACCACCCGCTCGTCGACGATGTCGACGACCCCGGCCACCACCAGCTGGCTGACCGAGATGGCGAGCGTCGCCAGCATCATGTCGGTGGCGAAGACCCGTCCGCGCAGCCGGTCCGGCACCTCGCCCTGGAGGGCGAAGTTGGACATCACCCAGTTGCTGCCGCCGGCGAAGTGCGCCACGAAGACCAGCGCCAGCACCAGCGGGAACCAGCGGGCCACCGAGACGCCCACGTACGCCAGCCCGTACAGCGACATGGACAGGGCCAGGCCGGTCAGCAGCCAGGCCCGGTTGGTCAGCACCCGACGCATCAGGATCGGGCCGACCAGCGCCCCCGCCCCGCGTACGGCGAAGAGCAGGCCCGTGCCGATCGGACCCACCCCGTACAGGCCGGCGAGCAGGGGGAAGACGGTGAGCACCCCGTTGCCGAGGCCCACCGCCGACTTCACCGTGACCAGCCCCAGCACGCGCGGGCGGTGCCCGATGTAGCGGAGCGCCTCCCCGATCGCCGCCCAGGTCCGCTGGGCCGGCACGGCGGCGTCCCGGGGTGCCTGCAACGGCCGGCGGATCAGCGCCGCCAGGCCGGCGGCCAGCGCCAGGCCCGCGGCGGCCACCCAGAAGGCGGCGTACGGGCCGGCGGCGGCGCTCAGCACACCGCCGAGCGAGGCGCCGACGATGGTCATGGTGCCCCAGGCCGAGCCGGCGACGGCGTTGCCGGCGGCCAACTCGTCCGGGTCGAGCACGTTGGGCAGGGCGGCCTGCGCGGCCGGGGAGTAGAACGCCTTCGCCACCGCCACCACGGCGATCGCCACCATGGCCAGCCACGCTGTTCCGGCGCCCCGCACGCCGAGCAGCAGCAGCACGCCGAGCAGGGCCGCGACGTTGGCCGCGATCATGACCTTCCGGCGGTCGAACCGATCGGCGACCGCCCCCGTGAACGGCAGTAGCAGCGCCACCACGCCGGTGTCCACGGCGAGCACCAGCGCCCCCCAGATGCCGCTGCCGGTCAGCTTCGGCAGCAGCACCAGCAGCGGCACCATGACGAACCAGTCGGCGCCGAAGACCACCAGTTCGGCCAGGAAGAGGTTGCGGAAGTTCCGGTTGCGGACCAGGACCGAGAGGGTGGGCGACACGTCCGGCAACCCTACCCGGCGTGACGGGGGAGCGGCGCCCGCCGTGGCCGCGGGCCGTCGTTGCGGCGGAAGCCGGAGACGCCCCCGCCGGGTCGGGCCCGGCGGGGGCGTCAGCGGTACGCGTCGGCTACTCGGTCGGCGGCAGCGGCGACTGCCGGCTCCTGGGCAGCCGGAGCACCTCGAACTGGTCGGTGCCGTCGACCAGCGCCCGGGAGGGGGCGGTCCGGGCCGAGGCCGCCGCACCGGCCGGCACGGGCTCGGCCGGGTCGTCCGTCGCCCCGCCGCCGTCCGCCGCCGCCTCCGGGGTCGACCCCCCGGTACGCCGCCGCGCGCGCCGGGCCCGCAGCGACTCCTTCGTGAACTCGACCATGGCGTAGAGCGTCGGGACGAGCACCAGCGTGAGCAGGGTGGAGGAGATCAGGCCGCCGATCACCACGATCGCCAGCGGCTTGGAGATGAAGCCACCCTCGCCGGTGAGGCCGAACGCCATCGGCAGCAGCGCGAAGATCGTGGCGACGGCCGTCATCAGGATCGGCCGCAGCCGCCGCCGGCCACCCTCGACCACCGCCTCCCGGACCCCCATGCCCTGCGCCCGGTACTGGTTGATCAGATCCAGCAGCACGATCGCGTTGGTCACCACGATGCCGACCAGCATGAGCACGCCGATCAGCGCCGGCACGCCCAGCGGGGTGCCGGTGGCCAGCAGCAGGCCGATCGCGCCGGTCGCCGCGAACGGGATGCTGACCAGCAGGATCAGCGCCTGGGTCAGGCTGCGGAACGTCGCCACCATGATCAGGAAGACGATCGCGATCGCGGCCAGCACGGCGAGGCCGAGGTCGGCGAACGCCTCCTCCTGGTCGGCGCTGACGCCGCCGATCCGCAGCGTCGCCCCCGGCACGTCGATGGCGTCCAGCTTCTGCTGCAGCTCCTGGGTGGTCGCGCCGAGGTTGGCGCCGGTCGCCGTGCCGGTGACCGAGACGCTGCGCTCACCGTCGATCCGGGTCACCTCCTGCGGCCCCTCGGCCTGGGTGACGTCGGCGATGTCGTCCAGCTTCACCGGGCCGACCGGCAGGGCGCGCAACTCGTCCACCGTCGTCGGCGGCTGGCCCGCGCCGCGCAGCACCACGTCCTGCTGGACGCCGTCCACGCTCACCTGCCCCAGCGGGGTGCCCCGGTACAACTGGGCGACCAACTGCCCGACGGCCGCCTCGCTGAGCCCGACCCGGGCCGCGGCCAGCCGGTCCACCGTGACGTCGACCCGCGGCACCCGCTCGGCCAGGCTCGTCGAGACGTCCTCGACGTCGGCGAGGTCCGCCATCGCGGCCCGCGCCTGCTCGGCCGCCCGGGCCAGCACCTCCTGGTCGGCGGCCTCGACGACCACCTCCAGCCGGTTGGCCGAGGCACCGCCCTCGCCGCCGCCGAAGCTGATCTCGCCGGCGTCGGCGCCGAGCGCGTCGAACTCCCGGCGCAGCGTCCGCCTCGCCTCGGCGGCGTCCGTGTCGCCGTCGAGGGTCACGGAGAAGGTGGCGGAGTCGTTGCCCCCGCCGCCCGCCCAGGGCTGGTCGTTGCCGCCGGCGGTCACCTGGTACGTCTCGACGCCCTCGGTCCGCTCCAGCACCGCCTCGACCCGGCGGGCCGCCTGGTCGGTGGCCGCCAGGCCGGAGCCGGCCGGCAGCTCCTGGGTGATCGTCAGAGTGTCCTGGCCGGAGTCGTCCAGGAAGTTGGTCTTCAGCGCGCTGGACAGGCCGAACGTGCCCAGCAGCACGAGCAGGCCCAGTGCCAGGGTGATCCATCGGGTCCCGCGGGACCGGATGGCGAAGCCGATCGCCGGCAGGTACGCCCGCTGCAACGGGCTGCGCAGCTCCTTCTCCTCGGCCGCCCGCCGCACCGCGGCGTCGTCGGCGCCGGCCGGCTTCGGTCGCAGGAACCAGTACGCCAGCACCGGGATCACCGTCAACGAGACCAGCAGCGAGGCGAGCAGGGCCACCGTCACCGTGATCGCGAACGGCGCGAAGAGCTGCCCGACGAAGCCGCCGACGAGCGCGATCGGGGCGAAGACGGCGACGGTGGTGAGCGTCGAGGCGGTGACGGCGCCGGCCACCTCGCGTACGGCGGTGATGATCGCGTTCCGCTTCGGCTCGCCGTACTCCAGATGGCGCTTGATGTTCTCCAGCACCACGATCGAGTCGTCGACGACCCGGCCGACCGCGATGGTCAGCGCGCCCAGGGTGAGCAGGTTGAGCGAGTAGTCGCCGATCCAGAGCGCGATCAGGGCCACCAGCACCGACAGCGGGATGGAGACGGCGGTGACCACGGTGGAGCGGATCGACAGCAGGAAGACCAGGATCACCACGACCGCCATGACCAGGCCGAGCAGGCCCTCGGTGGTCAGGCTCTCGATGGACTTCTCCACGAACGGCGCCTGGTCGAACACGACGGTCAGGTCCGCGCCGACGCCGGCCCCCAGGTCGGCGAGCCGGTCGCGGATCTCGTGGGAGATCTCGACGGCGTTGCCGTCCGGGGCGGCCGTGACGGCGATGCCGAGGCTGTCCTTGCCGTTGGTCCGGGTGAACGACGTCGCCGGGGCGAGCTGCTGCTCGACGGTCGCCACGTCGCCGAGCCGCACCGGCGCGGCCTTCGGCGCGGTCGGGGCCAGGACGATGCCCCGGAGGTCGTCGATCGAGGCGATCGGCGTGCCGACCTGGACGGTGAGCGAGCGCGAGCCGTCGGTCACGGCGCCGGCCGGAACGGCAACGCCGTTCGTCTTCAGCGCGGTGCCGATCGCGGTCGGCGCGAGCCGCGCGGCGGCCAGCTTCGCCGGGTCGGGGGTGATCGTGACGACCTCGTCCCGGGTGCCGGTCACCGCGACCGTGCGAACTCCGTCGATCGCCTCCAGCTCCGGCACGACGGTCTTGCGCAGCTTCTCGGCCAGGGCCCGCTCGGCGCCGCCGCCGGCCGCCGCGATCACCACGGCGGGCAGGTCGTCGGTGGTGCCGGTGAGGATCTGCGGGTCGACGCCCTCGGGGAGCTGGCTGTCGATCCGGCTGAGCGCGGTCTCCATCTTGTTGACCACGGTGTCGAGGTCGGTGCCGAACTCGTACTGCACCTGGACGACCGTGGAGCCCTCGCGGGATGTCGAGGTCATCGCCTCCAGGCCGGGCAGGCCCTGGAGGCTGTTCTCGATCGGCTCGGTGACCTGCGACTCGACGATCTCGGGCCCGGCACCGGGGTAGACCGCCACGATGAACGCGCCCGGGAACTCCAGCGACGGCAGGAGTTGCTGCTTGAGCGACGGTACGGCGAACGCCCCGAACAGCGTCACGACCACCGCGACGAGGGCGACGAGCCCTCGATTGGCGAGGCTTGATCTGGCGAGCAGCGACATCGGCGTGGCTCACTCCTGGAGGAAGGCGGACAGCTCGGTATGGAAAGTGTGCCGGACCCGATAATCTCCGCCGTCGACGGGTCGCGCCGCCCCGTCTCCGTCTACTGCGGAATCGAGGCGGCGCGTGAGCCGAGGGCGCCTCGGCCAGGTCGAGCGCCCGGTCGCGAGCCGAGGGTGCCGCAGGCGCCAAATCGTGAGCCGGGGCGCCTCAGGCCAGGTCGAGCGAGCGGGCGGCGGCCAGGGGGTCGTTGGCGATGGTGACCGGGGCCGGGGCGGTGGAGATGGCCCACTCCGGGTCCTTCAGCCCGTGCCCGGTGACGGTGCAGACGACCGTGGCGCCGGACGGGACCCGGCCGGCCGCGGCCTGCTGGAGCAGGCCGGCGACGCTGGCCGCGCTGCCCAGCTCGACGAAGACCCCGACCTCCCGGGCGAGCAGCCGGTACGCGGCCAGGATCTCCCGGTCGGTGACGGCGGCGATCAGCCCGCCGGAGGCGTCCCGGGCGTCGAGCGCCTTCGTCCAGCTCGCCGGGTTGCCGATGCGGATCGCGGTGGCGATCGTGGACGGCTCGGGCACCACCCGGCCGGTGACGATGGGCGCCGCCCCGGCCGCCTGGAAGCCGTACATCTTCGGGGCGCGGGTGGCGTTGCCGGCGCGCAGGTCCTCGCCGTAGCCCAGCCAGTACGCCGAGATGTTGCCCGCGTTGCCGACCGGCAGGCAGTGGATGTCCGGCGCGTCGCCGAGCGCCTCGACGATCTCGAACGCGGCCGTCTTCTGCCCGTGCAGCCGGTCGATGTTGACCGAGTTGACCAGCGCGACCGGGTAGTCCTGGGCGAGCTTGGCCGCCAGCGCGAGGCAGTCGTCGAAGTTGCCGTTGACCTGGAGCAGCTTCGCGCCGTGCACCAGCGCCTGGGCCAGCTTGCCGAGGGCGATCTTGCCCTGCGGCACCAGGACGGCGCAGGTGATCCCGGCCCGGGCCGCGTACGCCGCGGCGGATGCGCTCGTGTTGCCGGTCGACGCGCAGATGATCGCCTTGTTGCCGGCCTCGACCGCCTTGGAGACGGCGACCGTCATGCCCCGGTCCTTGAACGAGCCGGTCGGGTTGGCGCCCTCGACCTTCAGGTAGACGTCGCAGCCGAGGCGGGCGGAGAGCACCGGCGCGGGCAGCAGCGGGGTGTTCCCCTCGTGCAGCGTGACGACGGGGGTGGCGTCGGTGACCGGCAGCCGGTCCCGGTACGTCTCGATCAGACCCCGCCACATGTCGCTCTCCTCGCCTCGCCCGCCCCGGTCGTCTCGGGGGCTTCACCCAGCGTGGACCAGCCTTTCGGGCCGGTCGCCGGCACACCCTCCTTTAACCATCAGGCGGGACGGAAGGCTACGCCCCGCCCTCGACCCGCAGCACGCTCGTCACCGAGCGCACGATGTCGAGCCCGCGCAGCTCTCCGACGGTGGCGGCGAGGGCGGCGTCGGGCGCCACGTGGGTGACGATGACCAGCTCGGCGTCCTCGCCCGAGCCGGCCGGGCCGGAGCCCGTCGAGCCGACGCCCGCCGAGCCCTGCCGGACGGTGGCGATCGACACGTCGTGCCGGGCGAACACCCCGGCCACCGCCGCCAGCACACCGGGACGGTCGGCCACGTCGAGGCTGATGTGGTAGCGGGTCAGCGCCTCCCCCATGGGCCGCACCGCCAGGTCCGCGTACGCCGACTCGCTGGGCGCGCGTACGCCCGCGAGCCGGTTGCGGGCCACCGCCACCACGTCGCCGAGCACGGCGCTGGCGGTCGGCGCGCCGCCCGCGCCCCGGCCGTAGAACATGAGCTGCCCGGCCGCCTCGGCCTCGACGAAGACCGCGTTGAACGCGTCGCCGACGCTGGCCAGCGGGTGGGTCCGCGGGATCATCGCCGGGTGCACCCGGACGTTGACGGTCTCCCGTCCGGCGGCGTCCCGGCTCCGGGCGGCGATGCAGAGCAGCTTGATGGTGCAGTCCATCGCCCGGGCGCTGGCCACGTCGGCGGCGGTGACCTCGGTGATCCCCTCGCGGTGCACGTCCGCCGCGGTGACCCGGGTGTGGAACGCCAGGGAGGCGAGGATGGCCGCCTTGGCCGCCGCGTCGAAGCCCTCCACGTCGGCCGTCGGGTCCGCCTCGGCGTACCCGAGCGCGGTGGCCTCCTCCAGCGCCTCGGCGAAGCCTGCGCCGGTGGCGTCCATGGCGGAGAGGATGAAGTTGGTGGTGCCGTTGACGATGCCGGTGACCCGGTTGACCCGGTCGCCGTGCAGCGAGTCGCGCAGCGGGCGCAGCAGCGGGATGGCCCCCGCGACCGACGCCTCGTAGTAGAGGTCCGCCCCGCCCTCGGCGGCGGCGTCGTGCAGCGCGGCGCCGTCCTCGGCGAGCAGCGCCTTGTTGGCCGTGACCACGCTCTTTCCGGCGCGCAGCGCCTCGACCAGCCAGCTGCGGGCCGGCTCGATCCCGCCGACGACCTCGATCACCACGTCGACGTCGTCCCGCTTGACCAGGCCGAGCGCGTCGGTGGTGAACAGGCCCTCGTCGACCGGCAGGTCGCCACGGTCTCGGCCGAGCCGGCGGACGGCGATCCCGGCGATCTCCAACGGGGCGCCGATCCGGGCGGCGAGGTCGGCCGACTGCTCGTGCAGCAGCCGTACCACCTCGCTGCCGACCGTGCCGCAGCCGAGCAGCGCCAAGCGAACAGGTGAGGTCATCCGACATCCAATGCGAGCAGGTCTTCTTCCGTCTCCCGCCGGACGATCAGCCGCGCTCGGCCGTCGCGTACCGCGACCACCGGGGGCCGGGGCACGTGGTTGTAGTTGCTGGCCATGCTCCGGCAGTAGGCGCCGGTGCCGGGCACCGCGAGAAGATCTCCGGGCTGCACGTCCGCGGGCAGGAATTCATCCTTCACCACGATGTCCCCGGACTCACAATGCTTTCCCACCACGCGGGCGAGCATCGGCTCCGCCGCCGAGGCCCGGGAGGCCAGCGTCGCCGAGTACGACGCGTCGTAGAGGGCGGTGCGGATGTTGTCGCTCATCCCGCCGTCCACGCTGACGTAAGAACGACGCCCATCCGCTCCGTCGATGCCAGTGCCCAGCGGCACGGACTTGACCGTACCGACCTCGTACAGGGTGAACACGGCGGGGCCGACGATCGCCCGGCCCGGCTCGATGGACAGGTGCGGCACGGCCAGCCGCTCGGCCTGGCACTCCCCCTCGACGATCTTGCGCATCCGCTTGGCCAGCTCGTGCGGGGCGGCCGGATCGTCCTGCGTGGTGTACGCGATGCCGAAGCCGCCGCCCAGGTCCAGCTCGGGCAGCTCCACGCCCCGCGCGTCGCGGATCTGCGCCTGCAGGCCGAGCACCCGGCGGGCGGAGACCTCGAAGCCGCTGGCGTCGAAGATCTGCGAGCCGATGTGCGAGTGCAGGCCGCGCAGGTCCAGCACGCCCTCGTCGAGGACGCGCAGCGCGGCGGCGATCGCCGCCCCACCGGCCAGGGAGAAGCCGAACTTCTGGTCCTCGTGGGCGGTGGCGATGAACTCGTGGGTGTGCGCCTCCACGCCGACGGTGACCCGGATCAGCACGCCGGGGCGTACCCCCCGCTCACGGGCCAGCGCGGTGAGCCGGGCGATCTCGTCGAACGAGTCGAGGATGATCCGCCCGACCCCGGCGTCCAGCGCCCGGCCCAGCTCGGCCACGGACTTGTTGTTGCCGTGGAAGCCGATCCGCTCCGGCGGTATCCCGGCCGCCAGCGCGACGGCCAGCTCGCCGCCGGTGCAGACGTCGAGGTGCATGCCCTCCTCGGCGATCATCCGCACGACCGCCCGGCACAGGAACGCCTTGCCGGCGTAGTAGACGTCGGCGTCGGCGAAGGCCGCGCGGAACTCGCGGCAGCGCGCCCGCAGGTCGTCCTCGTCGAGGACGTACACCGGGGTGCCGAACCCGTCCGCGAGCTCGCGGACGTCGAGCCCCGCGACGGCGAGCGCGCCGTCGGCGGCCCGGGCCACGTTGCGGGGCCACAGCTGCGGCACCAGGGCGTTGACGTCGACCGGCGTACGCAGCCACGCCGGCCCCCGGTTGCCGAGGTCGCCGTGCAGCGCCCCGGCCTCGTGCGCGCGCATCATCGACCTCCGCTTCGCGACTGCGGGGCTCGCAAGCTCACTCCTCGCGCTCGCATTTCGCGGTTACATCCTCTCGGGTGCGGAGACGCCCAGCAGGTGCAGGCCGTTGGCGATCACCGTACGGGTGGCGTCGTTGAGCCAGAGCCGGGCCCGGTGCAGGTCGGTGACCTCCTCGTCGCCGCGCGGCAGGATCCGGCAGTTGTCGTAGAACCGGTGGTACGCCCCGGACAGCTCCTCCAGGTAGCGGGCCACCCGGTGCGGCTCGCGCAGCTCGGCGGCGGTCGCCACCACGGTCGGGAACTCGGCGAGCGCCTTGAGCAGCTCGTTCTCCTTCTCGTGGTCGAGCAGGTCGGGGCGGAAGTCGTCGCCCGCGCCCCGGGTCAGCCCCACCTCGGCGGCGTGGCGGCCCACGCTGGCCGTGCGGGCCGCCACGTACTGCACGTAGTAGACCGGGTTGTCGCGGGTGGCCCGGGTCCACAGCTCGACGTCGATGTCGATCGGGGAGTCGCTGGAGTAGCGGGCCAGCGCGTACCGGGCGGCGTCGACGCCGATCGCGTCGACCAGGTCCTCAAGGGTAACCACGGTGCCGGCGCGCTTGCTCATCCGCAGCGGGGCGCCGTCGCGGACCAGGTTGACCAGCTGGCCGATCAGGATCTCCAGGTTGCGGTCCGGGTCGTCGCCGAAGCAGGCGGCCATCGCCTTCATCCGGCCGACGTAGCCGTGGTGGTCCGCGCCCAGCATGATCACCACGCGCTCGAAGCCGCGCTCACGCTTGTCGAGGTAGTACGCGCAGTCCGCGGCGAAGTACGTCCACTCGCCGTTGGACTTGCGCAGCACCCGGTCCTTGTCGTCGCCGAAGTCGGTGGTGCGCAGCCAGGTCGCGCCCTCGGACTCGTAGGTGTGGCCCTGCTCACGCAGCCGCTGGAGGGCCTGGTCCAGCTCGCCCCGCGCGTGCAGGTCCTTCTCGTTGAAGTAGGTGTCGAACTCCACCCCGAAGTCGCGCAGCGAGGACCTGATCTCGGCGAACATCAGCTCCACGCCCTCGACCCGGAACACCTCCTGGGCGGCGTCGTCGCCGAGGCTCAGCACATCCGGCCGGCCGGCCTGGACCGCCGCGGCGATCTCCGTGATGTACGCGCCCGCGTACCCGTCCTCGGGGGTCGGCTCGCCCCGCGCGGCGGCGAGCAGCGAGCGGGCGAACCGGTCGATCTGGGAGCCGGCGTCGTTGAAGTAGTACTCCGTGCCGACGTCCGCGCCGGTGGCGCGCAGCAGCCGGGCGAGCGCGTCGCCGACGGCGGCCCAGCGAACTCCACCGATGTGCACGGGGCCGGTCGGGTTGGCGGAGACGAACTCCAGGTTGATCTTGAGGCCGGCGAGCGCGGCGCTGCGGCCGTACGCCGGGCCGGCCTCGACGATCGACCGGGCGAGCTGGCCGGCGGCGGCCGCATCCAGGCGGATGTTGAGGAAGCCGGGGCCCGCGATCTCCACCGACTTGATCCCCGCGGCCCGACCGAGCTGCTCGGCCAGCGCGGCGGCCAGCTCCCGCGGGGGCACGCCCACCTTCTTGCTCAGCTGGAGGGCGAGCGTCGAGGCGTAGTCCCCGTGCTCGGGGTTACGCGGTCGCTCCACCGCGGTGCGCTCCGGGAGGGCGGAGCGGCCCAGGCCCCGGTCGGCGAAGACGGCGTGGGCTGCGGAGAGGACGACCTCGGCGAGTTCTGCGGGAGTCACTGATCCATGCTAACGGGGGTAGACTCGGGCGTCCGGCGGCGACCCTCCAGCGGCCGGAGCCCCCCGGCCGGCCCGGAGGTTCCTGCGATCCCGGCCCGCCACCGTCCGTTGACCGAGCTACCTGACGAGGCACGATGAGCATCAGCACCCCGGGCGGCCCGGAGCGCCGTCCGACCGTGGTCACCACCGGCAAAAAGCCGGCGGCGGGCCGGCCGGCGTCCGACGCCAAGGCCGGGGCGGGCAAGCCGAAGGGCGGCGCGGGCCGCTCCGGCGGCGGCAAGGGCCCCCGCAAGCCGATCGCCCCGGTCAAGGTCAGCCAGGGCCGTTCCTGGGGCCCGATCGCCCTGTTCACGGCGGTCGGCGTGCTCGCCGCGGCGATCATCGGGTACGGCGCGTGGGCCGCGTTCCAGGGCTCGAAGCCGTGGGAGGACCGGGCCGCGGACATCGCGGGCATCGTGAACTACCGCGAGAAGAACAAGGAGCTCACCCAGGGCGGCAACCACCAGCAGGGCTCGATCAAGTACGACATCCTCCCGCCGGTGGCCGGCCCGCACAACGCGGCCTGGCAGAACTGCATGGGCGACGTCTACGACGCCCCGATCGCCAACGAGCACGCGGTGCACAGCCTGGAGCACGGCGCGGTGTGGATCACCTACCGCCCCGACCTGCCGGCCGACCAGGTGGCGACGCTCAAGAGCAAGGTCCAGGGTCAGGAGAAGCTGATGCTCAGCCCGTTCGAGGGGCTGGACAAGCCGGTCTCCCTGCAGGCCTGGGGCTACCAGCTCAAGGTCGACAACGCCGACGACAAGCGGATCGACGAGTTCATCAAGGCGCTGCGGGTCAACGCCTCGATCGAGGGCCCGACCGCCAACTGCGCGCAGGGCATCACCGCCACCGGCACCACGCCGCGTGACGACGGCGCCCAGATGCCCACCCAGTAATCCGCACACCGACAACGAGGACACCCCCGATGACCGCACCCGCGACGACCGACCATGACGTGGACGAGACCCCGGTCACCGAGGACGGCGGCCGGGGGTCCGTGCGCCGCTTCGGCACGCTGGCCGTGGCCGCCGCCGTCGTGGTCGGGCTCCTCCTCGGGTACGCGGGCGGCCTGCTGACGCCCCGGCTCACCCGCCCCGGGGACGCCTCGGCCGAGGCGGGCTTCGCCCGGGACATGACCACCCATCACGCCCAGGCGGTGGAGATGGGCCTGATCGCGTTCCAGCGCGGCTCCGACCCGGAGGTGGTCAGCATCGGCGGCGACATCGCCACGGGTCAGCAGGGCGAGATCGGCACGATGCAGACCTGGCTGCGCTCCTGGGGCCTCGACCCGACCGGGTCGCAGCCCCGGATGTCGTGGATGCCCGGTGGTCCGCAGATGATGCGCGACGGGCTGATGCCGGGCATGGCCACCCCGGAGCAGATGGCCAAGCTGCGGGCGGCGAAGGGCCGCGAGCTGGACGTCCTGTTCCTGGACATGATGATCGACCACCACCTCGGCGGCATCCACATGATCGACGGCGTCCTCAAGGTCAGCGACGAGCCGGACGTGGTGCGCATGGCGCGCACCATGAAGAACACCCAGCAGAAGGACCTGACGAACCTCACGAACGCGCGCGACCGGCTCAAGGGCTGACCCCACCCGGACCGCACCAGGAGGCCCGCGGCCCCGCCACCACGGCGGCGGACGCGGGCCTCCCGCCGTTCACACCCGACCCCCCAGCTGTCCGATTCACCCGCCTTGCCGGTTCGCAGACAATTACATCCTTTGGAGGGTTTTCTACCCACATATCGTGACCAGTTGCGATTCGGGCTCGTTGCGCAGGACGTGGGGGTTGCACTCAGAGACGCACGACGCTCCGTCACCAGCTGGTGCCGGCGCCACACGATCGGCGGTGACGGGACGGTGGCTGCCGTCCGTCGCGGACAGCGGCAGGGCGAGCCGGGAACGCTCAGCCGCGAGCAGGAACTGGAACTGATCGACGTCCTGCGGGGCGTCCACCCCGACGAGTTCGGCCTGGACGAGGAGCTGTGGACGCGGCAGAGCCTCACCACGCTCGTTCAACGCCGGTTCGACCCGGCGATGGACGCCGGCGCGATCGGGGCGTACCTGCGGGCCTGGGGGTTGGGTCCGCGCGAGCCGCGCGAGCGCGCGTGCGGGCTGTGCGTCGGCGCGGTCGAGCGCTGGGTACGCAGCGAGTACCCGGCGATCACGAGGGCCGCCCAGGAGCACCTCGCCGACGTCTACTGGCTCGGCCGGGTACGCCTGCGCGGGACGATGCCGGCGGCCGACGTGGTCTCGGCCGTGTCGTCGCGCGGCCGGGTCCGGTTCATGGTGACCACGCCGTCGGTGGACCCGCCGCTGCCCCGGGACTTCGTGCTGCGGCTCAGCGGCGCCGAGGAGCGCCCGGTGCACCTCATCGTGGACGGCTCCTGGCCGCGCAACGAGTGGCCCCGCCGCCTGCCCCGCCGCATCCTCCTACACCCCCTCCCGAGCTGCGGCCGGGCGGTCGCCGCCTGACCCCGGCCCCGGGGGTGGCGCGCCGGGATACCGATTGGGCGATTGGCGGAGGCGTTTGCTAGTCTTCTCCAGTCGCTGAGCCCCCGTAGCTCAGGGGATAGAGCACCGCCCTCCGGAGGCGGGGGCGCAGGTTCGAATCCTGCCGGGGGCACAGACATGAAAAGCCCGGGCCGCTGGTCCGGGCTTTTCCCGTTCACCGCGCCGCTCTCCCGCCACGTGGGCGGCGGCCGCGCTCGCGTACGGCGGGCGGGGCACGGTCACCCGGGTCCGGCCCTCTGGAGCTGCCCCGTCTGTGCGCCCAGGCACCCGACCTGTCCCGTCTGTGCCCCCGGGCACCCGACCTGTCCCGTCTGTGCCCCCGGGCACCCGGCGGTCCCGTCTGTGCCCCCCGGGCACCCGGCGGCCTGTCGGCCCAGCTTCGCGTGCCGCAGGCACATCGGCCCCACGCCGCGTGCCCTGGGCGCATCGGCCCCGCCCTGCGCCCTGCCGCAGGTGCATCGGCCGCCCGAGGGAGTGTGCCCCATTCGTGGGGGCAGCTCCACAGGCCCCGAAAGACCATGGCTGTGGTAGGCACCCCCGCCGACCCGAACACGGGCCCGTTCGGCGCACCGGCCAGCCGTCGGTGGACCGTCAGCCGGCCGCGCGGTGGGCCTTCGCGCGGCGTTTGCCCTCGTGCATCGCCTGCACCCGGGCCACCGGAATGCCCCGCCCCTGCTCGACCAGGTCGGCCGGAAGGCGCTGGGGCGGCGGCGTCAGCTCGGCCCAGGGGTCGCGGTCGGCGACCAGCGCCGGCACGGTCCGTCCGCACGGTGAAGTCGGCCGGGGTGACCGCGTCGAGGTCGTCCCAGTCGACCGGGAACGACACCGGCAGCCCCGGACGCAGCCGCGGACTGTACGCGGCCACCACGGTCGCCCCGCCGGCCCGCGTCGAGTCGAGGAACACCCGCCCGCCACGGTCCTCGCGGATGAAGGCGGTGGTGGGCAGGGTGCGCCGGTCGTCGCCCGCTTGGTGGCCCCCGCGTCCGGAGTCAGCGGTTGGTCGAGGTTGGTCAGCGACACCCCGTCCCGGGTCTCCTCCGCACCGCTCATCACCCCACCTTTCCTGCCCCGCGGGCGGAGGGCAACCGGACGCGCCCGCCGGCCTCGGCGTCACGCCGCGTACGGGTCCCTGCCCGCCCGGATCGCGTCGAGCAGCGCCGCCGTCCGGGCCTGGACCGCCGCGTACGGGCCCTCGCCGTGGCTGATCCGCGCCGCCCCGAGCCGGGTCAGCTCCGCGAGGCTCGGACCACCCGGCCGGTAGAGCAGGTTCACCGGGGCGCCCGCCCCGGCCACGAACTCCGCGACCTGCCCGGGCTCCGCCAGGAGGATCGGGTAGACGCAGTCCGCCCCGGCTGCCCGGTAGCGCCGGGCCCGGCGGATCGCCTCGGCGGTGCGCCCGGCCGGGTCGCCGGCCCCGCGGACAGCAGCCGCTCGACCAGCTCGGTCGGCCGCAGCCCGTACCCGCGCTCCAGGTCGGCCGTGACGGGGACCGGCACGGCGCGGGCGATCCGGGCGACCGCGGCGAGCATCTCGCCGACCGGGGTGGCCTCGACCGGACGGCGTGGTGGCTGCCCCGCCGACACCCGGCGGGCCTCCGTCAGCAGCGGGCTCAGACGCCCGCCGGGTACGTCTCCAACTCGCCGGGGGCGGCCTCGGCGGGCAGCGGGTGCAGGGCCCTCGTCTCGTCGCACCAGACGAACGCGTCGTAGCGCTCGCCCAGCCGCGTCGGCACGTAGTTGCCCCACGACTCGAAGCTCGGGTCGTACACCACGCCGATCGCCCGGTGGTCGAGCTGGTCGGTGACCCAGCCGGGCTGGTCCGGGCCGCCGAAGACCAGCACCGCCCGGTCCGGCATCAGCTCGTGCAGCCGCCGCTCCACCGAGCCCGGCCGGGCCGGCGGCACCACCATCACCTCGGGCGGGGAGCCCCAGCGGGGCGCCGCCACCGTCGTCCCCCGGTAGCTGCCGAAGCCGACGAGCACCACGTCGTCCGTCCCGTGCCGCTCCCGCGCCAACTGGCCGAGGTTGGTCATCCCGGCGTCCGCCATGTCGGTGGCCCGGGCGTCGCCGACGTGCGTGTTGTGCGCCCAGACGACCGCCCGGGCGTCCGGCCCGTGGAGGTCCAGCAGCCGGTCCAGGGTGTCGGCCATGTGGACGTCCCGCACGTTCCACGACTCCGGCCCACCGCCGACCATCGCCCGGTAGTAGCGCTCCGCGCCGGCCACCACCTCCGCGTTCTGCCAGGTCGAGAAGCGGTCCGGGCCGTCCGCGGCGGCCTGTTCCCGGGTACGCGTCAACAGCCGCACCACCTCCTCCTCGCAGCGCGCGGAGACGAAGCGGCTGGCGTCCCCGTACTCCTCCGGCTTCCTGCCGTACGGCTCGAAGCACCGGTACGCCTCCTGCGCCGCCTCCAGCGACGTCGGGTCCTCCTCGCCGAGATAGTCGAAGATCGCCTGCATCGACTCCCAGAGGCTGTAGACGTCCAGGCCGTGGAAGCCGGTCCGGCGGTCCTCCGGGCGTTCCGAGTTCCAGGCGCGCAGCCAGCGGGCGAATCGGGCCACCTCGGCGTTGGCCCACATCCAGGTGGGCCAACGCTCGAAGAGTTCGAGGGCCGATCGCGGGTCGGCGAGCCCGTCGGCGGCGGTCACCGACCGGTGCACCCGTTCGCAGTCCGGCCAGTCCCCCTCCACGGCGACGAAGGAGAAGCCCAGCTCGGCGACGAGCCGCCGGGTGAGCTGCTCGCGCAGGCGGTAGTAGTCGTACGTGCCGTGCGTCGATTCGCCGATCATGACGATCCGGGCGTCCCGGATCCGCTCCAGCAACGGATCGAAGTCGCTCGGCGCGCCGAGCCGCTGTACCAGCATGCCCGCGGCTACCCGACCCCCGCGCGGGCAAACCCGGGACGTCACCCGTCCGGGTGCCCGACGGCGGGCGGCATGGCCCGCGGCGCAGCGGGTAGCCGACGGGCATGACGGTCAGCGGAGTGGAGTTGCAGGAGTACCTGGCCGGGCTGGACTACCCGGTCTCGAAGGAGGACCTGGTCCGCTGGGGGCAGGAGAACGGGCTCAGCACCGCGGCCCTGCAACTGCTGCGCGCACTGCCGCCGGAGCAGTTCGGCTCCCCGGACGAGCTGGGCGAGGCACTGCGCGACCTGGGCTGACCCCGCCGCGACGTATTCAGCGCAGCAGGCGGAACAGGGTGAGCCACTGCTCGGGCCAGACCTCGCCGACGAGGGCGTCCGGCCCGACGCGTACGGCCCGCAGCGCCGCGTCCACCCGGGCCCGGGGCAGGTGCCGGCGCAGCGAGGCCGCGAGCGAGCCGCCGACCCCGCCGAACCCGGCCTCCACCAACCGCCGGTACGCCGGCAGCGCGCCCGGCGGCAGCAGCGGCTCGGGCCGCCGCTCCAGGCGCAGGATGCCGGCGTCCACGCGGGGCACCGGGCGGAACGCGGTCCGGGGCACGGTGCCGACGAGCCGCCACGCGTACTCCGGCCAGGTGAGCACCGTGAGCCTGCTCCACCGGCCGGCGTGGCCGGTGCGCTTGCGGGCGTACTCCAGTTGGGTGAGCAGGGTGGCCGAGGTCAGCCGGTCGGCGGCGAGGCACCAGCGGACCACCGCGGCCGTCAGCGACCACGGGATGTTGCCGACCACCGCGAACGGCTCCGCCGGCGGGGGCGCCGCCAGGAAGTCGGCCCGCCGCGTCGTCACCCGGGGCAGGTCCGCGCAGGTCACGGCCAGCTCGGCGGCGGCGACGGGGTCGACCTCGTACGCGACGAGCCGGCCGCAGCGGGCGGCCAGCGGCCGGGTCAGCGACCCCCGGCCCGCGCCCACCTCCAACAGCAGGCCGGCGGGGTCGGGCCGGGCCGCCCGGACGATCCGCGCGACGGCGGCCGGGTCGGCGAGGAAGTTCTGGGACAGCACGCGACGGGACCGGTCGCGTTCGGTGGCACGGGTACGGCGGGGCGCCATGGCTCGTCCTGTCTGTCGCCGGACGGCGACGGGAACGGACAGGCGGCCGGCGGGCAGCCGGCGGGTGGGCCTGTCCGAGTGGAGTGGGGACTCGGACGGCCCTCGGCGCGGCGGGTACTTTTCGGACAGCGCTCGCCGCCCGACCGGCGCCTACCGGGGCGCGGGCGCGCCGGCGGTGGCAGGTCGGGGCTCTGCGGGGCGGATCAGGCGCGGGTCGCGTCCCGGCCGGCCGGGGCCGGACGCCGGACTCGCGGGCGGACCACCAGCTGGGGGGCCCACGCGGCCGGCGTACCGACCACGTCGATCAGGGCGTGCGTGAACATCCCGCGAGGCTAAACCGGGCCGGGCCGGCCGCACGACCGGTTTATCCGGCGCGGGCCGGCGAGGGTCAGCCGGGGAGGCTGACGGTGCGGCCCTCGGCGCGGGCGGTCTCGGCGGCGTCGAGGACGGCGGCCACCTCCCGGCCGAACCGGACGTCGCAGCGGTGGTCCCGGGTGCCCGCGTCGATCTCCTCCAGCAACTGGTCGATCGCGGTCCCGTACGCGCTCAACGCGTTGCCGTCGCCGGGCGGCACGCTCTGCATGCCGTCGTCGCCGAAGAAGACGACGTCGCGGATGACGGCCGGCGGCGGCGCGTCCAGGGTCAGCGAGAGGCTGCTGGTCGCCCCGCCGTCGTGGGTGAGCAGCAGGTGGATCAGCCCGCGGGGGCCGTCCGCCGCGGCGACCCGGGTCACCCGGCCGAGCACCGGCAGGATCAGCGACAGGGCGTGCGGCCCGATGTCCCACAGCGCGCCGCGTTCCCGCCGCCACTGCGACCCGCCGTACGGGCTGTCGGGCTGGAAGATCGAGGCGAACATCGTCACCCGGGCGTGCTGCCAGTTGCCGGCGGCCGCCGCCGAGGCGAGGAATCCGGTCACGTTCGGGTGGAAGCGCTGGGTGAAGAAGACCACCGAGGCGACCCCGGACTGCTGGGCGGCGGTGACCACCCGGTCGGCGTCGGCCAGGGTGAGCGCCAGCGGCTTGTCCAGCAGCAGGTGCCGGCCGGCCGCGGCGGCCCGGACGGCGATGTCGGCCTGCACGTCCGGCGGGAGCGCGACGGCGATCGCGTCGCAGGCGTCGATCAGCGCGTCGACGTCGGCGAAGACCGGCACTCCGTGCCGGTCGGCCAGCGCGGCGGCCCGCTCGGCGTTGCGGCCCCACACCCCGGCCAGCGCGGCGCGGGGATGCGCGTCGATCGCCGCCGCGTGGGTCTCCGCCGCCCAGTGACCGGTGCCGAACAACCCGAACCGCAGCACGAGGAACCCCCGGTGTCGTCGTCCGCCACGGCGAACCGTGGCCTGCTCCAAACTCCGCCACGGCGAACCGTGGCCTGCTCCAAACTCCGCCACGGCGAGCCGCGGCCTGCTCCGAACTCCGCCACGGCGAGCCGCGGCCGTGCTCCAACCTAGTCGTCGGGCCCGGCCGACGCAGCCACGGCAGTGGAACGGCACGGATCGGCGGGCGGGGCGGACCCGCCTCCGAAGGGAGTACTACACGGGTTAGTAGGCTGCCCTGGTGACCGAGACTCCGACGGGATGCCGTCGATGACCAGCGCGGCGGCGTCCGGCTCGCCGGTGGACGGGATCCTCGCGACGGCGACGATCGTGCTGTCGCTCGTACTCGCGGTGTGGGCCCTGGTGGCGGCGGTGCGCAACCGGCCGCCGGACCAGGCGCAGTTCGCCGGCCTGGCCCTGCTGGAGCTGGGCCTGCTCGCGCTGACCGCGGTGGCGCTGGTCGCCCTCGGCGGCGGGCAGTCGCCGGGCGAGCCGGGCGCGTTCTTCGGCTACCTGGTGACGCTGGTCTGTCTGCCGCCGCTGGCCTGGGTGCTGGCCCGGATGGAGCCGACGCGGTGGGGCTCGGCGATCGTCTGCGCGATCTGCCTGGTGGCCCCGGTCGTGGTGGTCCGGCTTCAGCAGACCTGGGAGGCGGTCGGTGGCTGAGCCGCGGACGACGAATCGGGGGCCGGGCCGGCTGCTGATCGCCGTCTACATCCTCTTCGCCATCGCGGCGACGTCACGGGCGGGCCTGCAGATCGCCACGAAGTTCGACGAGGCCCCGGTCGCCTACCTGCTCTCCGCGGTGGCCGCGCTGATCTACATCGTGGCGGCGGTGGGGCTGGCCCGGGCCGGGCACACCGGCCGCCGGGTCGCGCTGGCCTGCTGCTCGGTGGAGCTGGTCGGGGTCGTCGCGGTGGGCATCCTCAGCCTGGCCGACCGGGAGCTGTTCCCGGACGAGACCGTCTGGTCGGGGTTCGGCAGCGGCTACGGCTACATCCCGCTGGTCCTGCCGGTGCTCGGCCTGGTCTGGCTCTGGCGCACCCGCCACGCCCGCGCCTGACCCCACCCCGGGCGGGCGCGCCCGAAGGCGCGCTCACCCCCGGGGCGCGGCGGCTCGGCGGGGTCAGTCCCTCGGGCCGCCGGCGACGTAGATGACCTGGCCGGAGACGAACGAGGCGCCCTCGCTGGCCAGGAACGAGACGGTGTGGGCGATGTCCTCCGGGCGGCCGACGCGGCGCACGGGGATCTCCTTCGCGGAGTGCTCCTGCAACGCCTCGAAGTCCACCTTCATGCGGGCGGCGGTGGCGGCGGTCATGTCCGTGACGATGAACCCGGGCGCGACCGCGTTGACGGTGATCCCGAACGGACCCAACTCGATGGCGAGGGTCTTGGTGAAGCCCTGGAGGCCGGCCTTCGCCGCCGAGTAGTTGGCCTGCCCCCGGTTGCCCAGCGCCGAGGTGCTGGAGAGGTTGACGATGCGGCCCCACTTCCGCTCGACCATGTGCTTCTGCGCGGCCTGGCTGAACAGGAACGCGCCGCGCAGGTGCACGCCCATGACCGTGTCCCAGTCGGCGTCGGTCATCTTGAACAGCAGGTTGTCGCGGAGCACCCCGGCGTTGTTGACCAGCACGCCCGGCGCGCCCAGCTCGGCGGCGACCCGCTCGACGGCCGCCTCGACCTGGGCCCGGTCGGACACGTCCGCGCCGACCCCGAGCGCCCGGCCACCGGCGGCGACGATGGCGTCCACGGTGTCCTTGGTGGCCGCCTCCTCGATGTCCACCACGGCGACGGCCAAGCCGTCGGCGGCCAGCCGGCGGGCGGTGGCCGCCCCGATCCCCCGCGCGGCCCCGGTGACGATCGCGACCCGCTGACCCTCCGCCATGCCTACCTCCCGGTAACTTACGACTGGTTCCGGGAGCCTAACCCACCTCCGCGCCCCCCGGGCACCGCCGATCCGGGGCCGGCCGAGGCGCCGGCCAAGGGGCATGCCGGGCCGACCGAGGGCGTGCCGGCGGCCGGCGGCCGGCCGAGGGTCAGAGGGCCTGGCCGCGGCGCAGGCGGATCCAGCGGTAGCCCTGGCCGGCGACCTTCAGCGCGTCCAGCTTGCCCACGTCACCGTAATTACGGTCGGCGAGCACGTCGATCGGCAGGTCCGCCTCCGCCGCGAGCACGCCGAGGTCGACCTGCGCGTCGTCGGTGCCGAGGTTGTGCAGGAAGACCATCGTCCCGGTGGGGCCGTCGGCCCGGTGGGCGAGCACCCCGGGCGGCACCGGCACGTCGATGTGGGTCGTCGAGCCGGAGCCGATCTCCGGCGCCTCGCGCAGCGTGCGGATCATCCGCTCGAACCAGGCCAGCAGCGACCGCGGGTCGCCGCGCTGGGCGGTCACGTTGACCTTCTCGTACGAGAAGTCGCCCCTGTCGACCACCGGGCGGACCAGCTTCTCCGGGTCCGCCGTGGAGAAGCCGGCGTTCGGCTGGTACGACCACTGCATCGGGGTACGGATCGACTGCCGGCCGGGCAGGGACAGGTCCTCCCCCATCCCGATCTCCTCGCCGTAGCGCAGCACCGGCGTGCCGCGCAGCGAGAACTGCAACGAGTACGCCAGTTCGATGCGCCGGCGGTCGTTGCCGAGCATCGGCGCGAGCCGCCGCCGGATGCCCCGGTCGTAGATGCGCATGTGCTCGTCGGGGCCGAACTCGGCGTACACCTGGTTGCGCTGCTCGGTGGTGAGCCGGGACAGGTCGATCTCGTCGTGGTTGCGCAGGAAGGTGGCCCACTGCCCACCGGCCGGCAGCTTCGGGGTGTCCCGCAGCGCCTCGACGATTGGTTCCGGGTCGCGTCGGGCCAGGGCGAGCATGAGCCGCCCGTTGAGCATGAAGTCGAAGAGCATGTGCAGCCGGTTGCCCGACCCGGCGGCGTCGCCGAAGAACGTGGGCAACTGGGCGGGCTCGACGTTGGCCTCGGCGAGCAGCACGGCGTCGCCCCGGCGCCACTGCACGTGCTGGCGCAGCTCGGTCAGGAAGTCGAAGTCCTTCGGCGAGTCGGGGTTGCCCGGCTCGGTCAGCTCGATGATGAACGGCACCGCGTCCATCCGGAACCCGGAGACGCCGAGCTGGAGCCAGAACGAGACGATCTTCTTGACCTCCGCGCGGACCTGCGGGTTCGCGAAGTTGAGGTCCGGCTGGTACCGGTAGAACCGGTGGTAGTACCAGGCCTTCGCGGTGCGGTCGTAGCTCCAGGTCTCCCGCTGCTCGCCGGGGAAGACCATGCCCTGGTGGCGGTCCGCCGGCTCCTGGTCTGACCAGACGAACCAGTCGCGGTACGGCGAGTCCGGCGAGGAACGGGCGGACTGGAACCACGGGTGCTCGTCGGAGGTGTGGTTGACCACCAGGTCGATGATCACCCGGATGCCCCGGTTGCGCGCCTGGTGCAGCAGCTCGGCGAAGTCGCCGAGGGTGCCGAAGCGGGGGTCCACGTTGTAGAAGTCGGTGACGTCGTAGCCGTCGTCGCGGTTGGGCGACGGGTGGATCGGGTGCAGCCACAGGCAGGTCACGCCGAGCCGGGCCAGGTAGTCCAGCCGTCCCATGAGGCCCCGGAAGTCGCCGACCCCGTCGCCGTCGGAGTCGGCGTACGTGTCGACGTCGAGACAGTAGACGACGGCCTCGGAGTACCACCTGTCACCCATGCCCCCGTTCCTTCTCCGGTTTTCCTTTCCCGCAAACGCGTCTGCTGTCCCGTCGAACGCGGCCGGCGGTGTAACCGCGGGCGGCCCGGGTACCACCCTCGGACCCCGGCAGCTCGTGTGGAAGGACGGCCATGGCCCTCGCCCAGGATGTCGACCCGGCGCGGTTCACCGGCCTGACCGGCTGGGTGGCCGGCGTCATCGACGCGCTGGGCGGCGTCGGGGTGGCCCTGCTGGTGGCGCTGGAGAGCATCATCCCGCCGATCCCGAGCGAGGTCGTGCTGGCCCTGGCCGGTTACCTCGCCGCCGAGGGCCGGTTCAACGTCGTCCTGATCGTGCTCGCCGCGACGGTCGGCTCGCTGGTCGGGGCGCTGGTGCTGTACTGGCTCGGCGCGGCGCTCGGCGAGGAGCGGCTGAAGCGGTGGCTGGACCGCGTCCCGCTGGTCGACCGGGACGACCTGGAGCGGGCCGACCGCTGGTTCGAGCGGCACGGCAGGTGGGCCGTGCTGATCGGCCGGGTGGTGCCGGTGGTCCGCAGCCTCGTCTCGATTCCCGCCGGGGCGAACCGGATGCCGCTGGGCGAGTTCGTCCTGCTGACCACGCTGGGCAGCGGCGTGTGGAACGGGCTGATCGTGGGCGCGGGCTTCGCGCTCGGGTCGCGCTGGCAGGAGGTCGACCGGTACGGCAGCTGGTTCAACTACGCGATCTTCGCGGCCTTCCTGGCCACGGCCGCCGCCTGGGTGGCGAAGAAGCTGCGCCGCCGCGCCGCGCGCCGGAGTGCCCGCGCGGCTGGTACGACCCGCGCGGGCACCGGCGGTAAGTGAAGCACCCCTTCTCGACCCGAGGCGTCAGGAAGGGACTCCTCCTTTCAGTAGCGGGCGGTGATGGAGGTGAACTCCCAGGTGTTCTGGCTGATGCCGGAGCAGTTGGACACCACTCCCCCGCCCGGGCAGGGGCGGTCGCGGTTGACCGACCAGAACGTGAACCGGGACAGGCCGCGGGCCTTCGCCCAGTCGCGGATCTGCGTCCAGGTGGCCGGTGAGGTCAGCTCCTGCTGGTCGGAGAGGCCGTTCATGCCGGAGAGCCCCATGTGCGCGTACGCGGTCGCGTCGGACCAGCCGAAGGCGTTCTTCAGCGCGTTCTTCAGCCCCTCGGCGGCGTTGACCGTGTTCTGGTACATGTTCGCGCCGCCCCCGAAGTCGAACGGCATGATCGTGAAGGTGTCGATGTTCGCGCCGAGCGCGGCGGCCTGGTTGACCAGGCGGGTGCCCCACCAGGACGGCCCGGTGGTCGTGGTGCCGAACGTGACGATCGTCTTGATCCCCGGGTTGTTCTGCTTGACGATCTTCAGCGCGCCGAGGATGCGGTCCTGCACCACCTCGTTCTCGAACTCGTCGCTGTTCTCGATGTCGATGTCGATCGCCTTCAGCCCGTACGCGTTGATGACCTGCTGGTACGCCCCGGCGAGGGCGCTGGCCGAGGAGCAGTTCGGGCCGAGCTTGTTGCCGCTCCACCCGCCGAAGGAGGGAATGATGTCGCCGCCGGCGGCCCGGATCGCGGCGATGGTGCTGGCGTGCACGCCCCCGGTGAGCGGGCCGGTGCCGTCCCACGCCGGGGTGCAGCCGCCGCCGGAGAGGACGAACGCCATGGTGAACCACCTGATCCCGGTCGCCCCCATCACCGTGGCGGGCGCGGGCGGGTCGCCCCAGCCCGGGTAGAGGTAGGGCGCGGCGGCCATCGGCCCGCTGCCGCCGGTGCAGCCGGTGGTGGTGGCGGATACCGGCGCCGACTTCGCCGACTCGCCGGAGGAGTTGTACGCCGTCACGGTGTAGCTGTGCGCCGAGCAGGTGGCGAGCCCGGAGACCGTCGCCGAGGTGCCGGTGACGGTGGCCCGGACGGTCGTGCCCTCGTACACCCGGTAGCCGGTCACGGTGCCGCTGACCGCGTTCCAGGCCAGCGAGACCGACGAGTTGGTGGTGCCGGTGACCCGCAGCCCGCCGGGCGTGGCCGGGCCGGACGGGCCCCCGCCCGTGCAGGAGCCGCCGTTGACGGTGCAGTTCGTCGGGAGGCCGGCGCCGTTGACGTTGAAGCCGAAGGTGGTGCTGGCGCCCGGGGCGAGGGTGCCGTTCCAGGACTGGTTGACGGCGGTGACGTGCTGGCCGGAGGTGGTCAGCCGGGCGTCCCAGAAGGAGCCGAGCGTGCTGCCGGTGGGCAGGTCGAACTGGACGTTCCAGGCGCTGATCGTGGTCGAGGTGTCGTTGGTGACGGTGAACTTCCCCTCGTACCCGGTCTCCCAGGTCACGGTGCGGGTGAACGTGGCGGTGGCGGCGTACGCGGCCGGCGGGGCCGCGACGGTGGCCGCGACCACGGCGGCGGCGAGCGCGACGGCGAACGTGGCCGCGCGCGGTGAGCGGAGTTTCACGGTGGCCTCCAGGGACCGGTGGTGGGGGGTCCGCCCGGCTGGGCGGGGCTGGCCTGGTCGCGTCCGGGTCAGGGCAGGGTGGCGAGGTGCGGCTTGACGGTGCGCGCGAAGCTGTTGCCGTTGCTGACGTCCCAGTTCACGGACCAGGTCATCGCGCCCCGGAGGCTCGGGTACGTGCGCGGCGGCCGGAAGCTGCCGCAGTTGGTGCCCTTGGCGAGGCAGTCGAGGGCGGCGTTGACCACGCTGGGCGCGACGACCCCGCCGCCGGCCGCGCCGGGGCCGGCCGGCAGGCCGAGCCCGACCTGGTCGGGGCGCAGGCCGGCCTCCAACTGGATGCAGGCGAGCGCGACGATGAAGTTCACCGTCCCCTGGCTGTACGCGGCGTTGTTGTCGCAGCCGAGCATCGCGCCGGAGTTGTAGAACTGGGTGTTGACCACGGTGAGGATGTCCCGGATGTCCAGCGCCAGCCTGAAGTAGCTGGTGGCCGGGTTCTGCATGTCGATGGTCTGCGGGGCCATCGCGATGATCAGGCCGGCCCCGACCCGGGCCCGCAGGGCGCGCAGCGCCTGGGCCATGTACGTCGGGTTGAGCCCGTTCTCCAGGTCGATGTCGACGCCGTCGAAGCCGTACCGCTGGATCAGCGCGTACGTGCTGTCGGCGAACGCGGTCGCGGAGGCGGCGTCGTTGACGGCGACCCGGCCGGTCTCGCCGCCGACGGAGAGGATGACCTTCTTGCCGCGCTCGTGCAGCGTCCGTACGTCGGCGGTGAAGTCGGCGTCGGTGTAGCCGCCGAGCGCGGTGGACAGGCCGGGGTCGACGGCGAAGGCGACCGCGCCGGGCGTGGCGGTCGCCTCGCCGAAGGCCACCGCGACCAGGTCGTACTCGGCGGGGACGTCACGCAGCCGCAGCTCGACGGCCGGGTTGACGAAGTTGTGCCAGTACCCGGTGAGCAGGTGTGTCGGCAGGCCGGTGGGCGGCGGGGTGGTGGGCGGCGGGGTGGTCGTCGGCGGTGCCGTCGTCGGGGTGGGGCCGCCGCCGCAGGGCGCGCCGTTGAGCTGGCAGTTCGTCGGGCTGCCGGAGCCGGCGACGAGGAAGCCGAACGAGGCGGTGGCCCCCGGCGCGAGGGTGCCGTTCCAGGACAGGTTGACGGCGGTGACCCGCTGGCCGGACGTGGTCAGCCGGGCGTCCCAGAAGGAGCCCAGCGTGCTGCCGGTGGGCAGGTCGAAGGTGAGGGTCCAGCCGTTGACGGTGGTCGTCCCGCCGTTGGTGATCGTGTACTTCCCCTCCCAGCCGGTCCCCCAGTCGGAGGTCTTCACGAAGCTCGCGGTGGCTCCGGCGGCGTACGCGGGCAACGCCACCCAGGCCGCTCCGACGCTCGCGGCCAGCGCCGCGACCAGGGCCAGGACGAGGGATCTCGAACGCTTCATGCACGCCTCCACCCGGGACAGGGCATTCATGGCCGTCGACTCTTGCAACAATTATTAAGACTGTTAACTGTTTCTGTCCAGAGGTCGGCGCGGGTGTGCGAACACGAAAAATTCCGCGATCTTGCACTTTGTGCCCGCAACATGGGCGATCCGCCCGGATTGCCGGGGCAGTAAGTGCAAGATCGCGGAGGCGAAGGGGTGGGGCCGGGGAGTACGGAGCTCCCCGGCCCCGGGGGGTCAGCGGCGGAAGGTGAACCAGTTGACGTTGACGAAGTCGGCGGGCTGGCCGCTGGTGAACGTCAGGTAGACCGTGTGCCGGCCGGTGACCGCACCGACGTTGCCCGGCACCGAGCGCCAACTCTGCCAGCCGCCCGTGTTCGCGATCGCGAAGCTGCCGATCGGGGTGGCCGTGGGGCTGTCGATCCGCACCTCCACCAGGCCGCTCACCCCGCCGGCCGCCCCCGAGGCCACCCGCGCCACGAAGTCGCGGGGCGGGGTCGAGCCGAACTCGACGTTGTCGAAGCGGACCCAGTCGCCGTTGCGCACCGCGCCGATGTTCTGCCCGCCCTCGGAGCACGCCTCGACGATCACCCCGTTCTGGGCGTTGAACGCCTCGGCCTGGATCGTCCCGTACGCGTCCACGGTCCCGGTGGGCGGCGGGGTCGTCGGCGGGGTGCCGCCCCGGTTGTACACGGCCACGTAGTCGACGAGCATCGACCGGCCGGACACGGTCGAGGCGGTCGGCGTGGTGAAGCCGGCCACCCCGTTCGGGAAGCCACCGCCCATCGCCACGTTCAGCAGCAGGAAGTACCCGCCGTGCCCGGTCATCTGCGTCCAGTACGGCTCGCCGACCTGGGTCTGGCTGACCGTGTGGTAGAGCTGCCCGTCGACGTACCAGCGCAGCTGCTGGGGGCTGGTCGAGGCGTCCCACTCGAAGCGGTAGGTGTGGAACGCCGACTGACAGGTGCTGCCCGGGCAGGCCCGGGAGGCGCCGAGGCCGTTGAACTCGTTGCACGGCCCGCCGGGGGCGAAACCGCAGTGCAGCACCCCCCACACCGAGTTGATCCCGTTGACGTTCTCCATCACGTCGAACTCGCCGATCCCGGGCCAGTTCTGGTAGTTGCCCCGGTAGGGCGAGCCGAGGGCCCAGAACGCCGGCCAGTAGCCGAGGGCCTCCGCGCCGGTCACGTTCGGCATCCGGATCCGGCCCTCGATGGCCAGCACCCCACCGGACGACGGCTTGAAGTTGCTCCGGACCGTCTCGATCCGCGCCGAGGTCCAGCCGCCGGAGGCGTTCCGCAGCGGGGTGATGCGCAGGTTGCCGGCGCCGTCGTGGGCAACGTTGGCGGTGCTGTTCGTGTACGTCTGGATCTCGCCGGTGCCCCAGTTCGGCGGCCCGCCGGGGTAGCTGGTGCCGGTGTCGATGATCCAGTTGGCGCCGGACGGGAGCGTGTTCGCCGCCCCGGTGAAGTCGTCGCTCCAGACCAGGCTCCAGCCGGACGGGGGCGGCGGCACGGCGGCGTTCGCGGACAGGGTCGTGCCGGCCAGGGCGGTGGCGGCGGTGGCCGCCACCGCCACCGCCAGCGAGAGTCGGCGCCGCCGGGGGACGGCAGTCGTGCGGGCAGGTTCCATGGGACGTGCCTCTCTGCGGGACGGGAGGATGAGAGAGCGCTCTCTGACGTTGTACGCCCCAGCCCGTAACGTGTCAACGAACGTCGATGACTGTCGCCGTACCGGGCCGGCGCAGCACCGCTTGTTCCAGCGCGGTCCAGGCGGTCGCGGTGACCAGGTAGAGCACCGCCGCCAGCGGCACCACCAGCGCCGCCGCCACGGTCAGGTACGGCAGCAGCGGGACCAGCCGGGCCACCACCGCCGCCCCGGGAGCCTCCGTCGGCGCACCGGACC
>NZ_JBDPMC010000035.1:0-67782 GCF_039871625.1 Micromonospora sp. B11E3
CCCCCCCGCCCGGCGCGGCGCCGTGCGGGCGGCGCCGGGCTCTCGACGAGGTGCGCGCGGGTCAGCCGGCGCGGTGCCGCTGCGCGCGGTAGCGGGCGATCAGCGCCCGGGTCGACGAGTCCAGCCCGGACAGGTCGGCCTCCGCCCCGGTGAGCAGCGGCGCGAGCTGGTTGGCCATGACCTTGCCCAGCTCCACGCCCCACTGGTCGAACGAGTTGATGTCCCAGATGGCGCCCTCGGTGAACACGACGTGCTCGTACAGGGCGACGAGCTGGCCGAGCACGGCCGGGGTCAGCTCCGGGGCGATGATCGAGGTGGTCGGGTGGTTGCCCGGCATCACCTTGTGCGCCACCAGCTCCGCCGGGGTGCCCTCCGCCGCCACCTGCTCGGCGGTGCGGCCGAAGGCCAGCGCGGCGGTCTGCGCGAAGAAGTTCGACATGAACAGGTCGTGCATGTCGGCCAGGTCGTGCCGGGGCCGGCTGAACCCGATGAAGTCCGCCGGCACCAGCCGGGTGCCCTGGTGGATGAGCTGGTAGAAGGCGTGCTGGCCGTTGGTGCCCGGCTCGCCCCAGAAGATCTCCCCGGTGTCGTACGACACCCGCCGCCCGTCGAGGGTCACCGACTTGCCGTTGCTCTCCATCGTCAACTGCTGCAGGTACGCCGGGAACCGGTTCAGGTACTGCGAGTACGGCAGCACCGCGTGGGTCTGCGCGCCGAGGAAGTTGGTGTACCAGACGTTCAGCAGCCCGAGCAGCGCCGGGACGTTGCGCTCCACCGGGGTGGTGCGGAAGTGCTCGTCGACCGCGTGGAACCCGGCCAGCAGCTCACGGAACCGGTCCGGCCCCACGGCCAGCATCACCGACAGGCCGACGGCCGACGGCAGCGAGTACCGGCCGCCCACCCAGTCCCAGAAGCCGAACATGTTCTCCGGGTCGATGCCGAAGTCGCGCACCCGCTGCTCGTTCGTGCTGACCGCCACGAAGTGCCGGGCGACGGCGGAGTCGTCGCCGCCGAGGCCGGCCAGCAGCCAGGCGCGGGCCTGCCGGGCGTTGGCGAGGGTCTCCTGAGTGGTGAACGACTTCGACACCACCACGAACAGGGTGCTCGCCGGGTCGAGGTCGGCGATCGCCTCGGCGATGTCGGTGGGGTCGACGTTGGAGACGAACCGGCAGGTGATCCCCGCGTCCCGGTACGCCCGCAGCGCCTCGTACGCCATCACCGGCCCGAGGTCCGAGCCGCCGATGCCGATGTTGACCACCGTGCGGATGCGCTCGCCGGTGTGTCCCACCCACTGTCCCGAGCGGACCCGCTCGGCGAACGCCGCCATCCGGTCCAGCACCGCGTGCACGTCGGCGACCACGTCCCGGCCGTCCACGGTCAGCGAGGCGTCGCGGGGCCGGCGCAGGGCCGTGTGCAGGACCGCCCGGTCCTCCGTGGAGTTGATGTGCGCGCCGGAGAACATGGCGGCGATCCGGTCGGTCAGCCGGGCCCGCCGGGCCAGGGCCGCCAGCAGGTCCAGCGTCTCGTCGGTGACGAGGTTCTTGCTCCAGTCGACGTGCAGGTCCGCCACCTCGCCGGCGAGCCGTTCGCCCCGCTCGGGGTCGGCGTCGAACAGGTCGCGCAGGTGTGCGTCCCGCAGCTTCTCCGCGTGCGCCGCCAGCGCCCGCCACTCGTCGGTCGTGGTGATGTCCTCTGCCATTCCCGGCTCTCCTCCCGCGCCTGCTCGCTCGTCCGGCGGCCGTCACCGTACTGTGTCCCGCCGGCCCATCGGGCCAGATTGCCACCAGCCGGGACGCGTCGCAGCCCGGGCGCGCCCGCGCCACCCGGCCGGGTCGCACCCGCCACGGCGCGGGCCGGCGGGCTCTCGGGGGATCGGTGCGGGAGTACGACCGGGACGGATGTTGACCGGAAGATAGACGCATGTAAGTGTTTTCTTCCCTGGAACGAACACGGCGGCGTACCCGTCGGGGCGCCGCCGGCCCCGCCCGGCCACCCCGCGGGCGGGGCCGGTCACGGCCAGGTGCACAGACCCCCACCTGCACCGAGGAGCCCTCATGAGACGCACGACACTGACCACCGGCCTGGCGCTCGCCTCCGTCGCCGCGTTGACGGCGACCCTGGCGACCCAGCCGGCCTCCGCGTCCGCGCCGGCCGTAGCCGCCGCCCCGGTCGCCGCGCTGGCCGCCCCCGACATCTCGGTGACCAACGTCCAGGCCCACCTGAGCCAGTTCCAGAGCATCGCCACCAGCAACGGCGGCAACCGACGTTCCGGCTCGGCCGGCTACACCGCCTCCCTCAACTACGTCAAGGGCAAGCTCCAGGCCGCCGGGTACACCGTCACCGAGCAGCTCTGCACCACCTGCACGTACCCCGGCAACAACCTCATCGCCGAGTGGCCGGGCGGCCCGGCCGACCAGGTGGTCATGTTCGGCGCCCACCTCGACGGCGTCTCCGCCGGCCCGGGCATCAACGACAACGGCTCCGGCTCGTCCGTGCTGCTGGAGAACGCCCTCGTGCTGGCCCAGCAGAACCCGAGCATGACCAAGCGGGTCCGGTTCGCCTGGTGGAACGGCGAGGAGCAGGGCCTGCAGGGCTCCAGGTTCTACGTCAACTCGCTCAACACCACCCAGCGCGGCTACATCAAGGGGTACTACAACTTCGACATGGTCGCCTCCACCAACGGCGGCTACTTCATCAACCGGCTCACCTCGGCCACGGCGGCGCCACTGAAGGCGTACTGGGACTCCCTCGGCCTGCAGCCGGAGGAGAACGTCGAGGGCCAGGGCCGCTCCGACGACTACTACTTCCAGCAGGCCGGCATCCAGACCTCCGGGTACGCGACGGGCGCCAGCTACACGAAGACCTCCGCGCAGGCGGCCAAGTGGGGCGGCACGGCCGGCGCGTCGTACGACCCCTGCTACCACCGGTCCTGCGACACCACCAGCAACATCAACGCCACCGGGCTGAACCGCAGCGCCGACGGCGTCGCGTACGCGATCTGGAACCTCGCGGTCGGCACCGGCACCCCGACCAACGACTTCTCCGTCGCGGTGAGCCCCACCTCCGGCAGCGTCGCCCGCGGCGGCTCCACCACCGCCACCGTCTCCACCGCCACCACCAGCGGCAGCGCCCAGACCGTCGCCCTGTCCGCCTCCGGCGCGCCCAGCGGCGTGACCGTCTCGTTCAGCCCGTCCTCGGTCACCTCCGGCGGCTCGGCCACCATGACCGTCACCGCCTCGTCCACGGCGACCACCGGCACGTACACGATCACGGTCATCGGCACCGGGTCGGTCGCCCACACCGCCACGTACACGCTGACCGTGACCGGCACCGGCGGCTGCTCCGGCGGCCAGGTGGTCGGCAACTCCAGCTTCGAGAGCGGCAGCGCCCCGTGGACGGCCAGCTCGGGCGTGATCACCAACGACAGCGGCCAGGCAGCCCGCACCGGCACCTGGAAGGCGTGGCTCGACGGGTACGGCAGCAGCCACACCGACACGCTGTCCCAGTCGCTGACCATCCCGGCCGGCTGCAGCACGTACACCCTGTCGTTCTGGCTGCACATCGACACCGCCGAGACCACGACCACCACCGCGTACGACCGGCTCACCGTCCAGCTCGGCAGCACCACGCTCGCGACGTACTCGAACCTCAACGCCGCCAGCGGCTACACGCAGCGCACGTTCAACGCCGCCGCCTACGCCGGCCAGACGGTGACGCTGAAGTTCACCGGCGTCGAGGACGCGTCGCTGCAGACCAGCTTCGTCGTCGACGACGTCACGCTCACGGCCAGCTGACCTGTGAAAAGGGGGTCCTTTCTCCGCCCTTTTAGTGCGCGGCCAGGCTGGGCGAGTCGATCCACCAGGCGAGGCCCGGATCCCCGGGGTTGGGCTCGAAGAGCAGCACCGTGCCCTCGTCGCTGCGGCAGTCGACGCACGCGTACATGCCGCAGCCCCAGGTGAGGATCGGCAGGACACCCTCCGGCCAGGCCCACTCCGTGTCGGCGTACTCGGCGCGGGCCTCGGTGTAGCACTCGACCGCCTGCTCCGAGGTCGGGCCGTCGACCAGGCTGAGGAGTTGGTACTCAGGGCCGAAGCCGCCGTTGGCGAGGTCCCGGTAGATCGCCGCCAGCAGCGGATGCAGCGCGAAGCCCAGACGCTGCTCCGCCTCGGCGATCCTGGTCGGGGAGAGCGGGGCGGGCAGCGACGGGCAGTACGGGAATCAAGCCCCGGGCTGCTGGGCGAGGAAGTCGGCGAGCACCTGGGTGTGCGTGGAGAACGCCAGCTCGACCGGCTCGGTGAGCACCAGCCACTCGGTGGCCTCCTCGGTGGGCGCGGACGGGGGCAGTTCCCCGGCCGCGCGCTCCGGCAGCGTCCCGAACACCATCATGGTGCCGCCGCTCGGCGCGCCGTGCACCGCGAACAGTTGCGCCTCCCCGGCGGCCGCGACGAGCCCCGTCTCCTCGCGCAGCTCGCGGACCAGGGCGTCGCGCCAGTCCTCGCCGTACTCGATGAAGCCGCCGGGGAGGGCGAGCTGACCGCGGGCCGGCTCGATGTCCCGGCGGACGACGACGACGCCGAGGCCGGCGGCGGTGCGCACGGGCAGCACCGCGACCGCGACGGGCAGCGGGTTGCGCCACACCGTCTGGCCGCAGGCCGCGCAGACGCGGGGCCAGCCGGCCGCCGTCGGGTAGACGGCGCCGCAGTAGGAGCAGTGGGAGTAGGGCACGCCGGTCACGCCGAAACCGTACCGGCCCGCCCGCCTCCGCCGTCGACCGCACCGCCGCCGCCGTCACGTTACGCGTCGCCGTGCTGCCGCCGTGCTGCCTCGTTGCCGCCGTGCTGCCGCATGTCGCCGTCAGCGTTGCGGCGTGGGGGAATCGGCCCCGAGCAGCGCCGACCGGGCGTCCATCAGGGCGAAGCCGAGCAGGTTGGCGCCCCGCCAGCGGGCCGGATCCGCCGCGTCGGGATGGTCGGCGGCCAGGCCGATGCCCCACACCCGGTCCACCGGGCTCGCCTCCACCAGCACTCGGTCACCGGTGCCGAGCAGGAACGCTCGCAGGTCGTCGTGTGCGGCGAACTTGGCGACGCTGCCGGCCACCACGATGTCGTACCGCCGGGCGGCCCAGACCGCCTCGTCGAAGCCGTCGACCTGGCGGCCGAGGGACTTGGCGCGCTGCGGGTGCCCGGCGCTCAGGATCCGCTCGGCCACCCCGTGGTCGCCGAAGAGGGTGGCCTTGTGCCACATCATCCAGTGCTCGGCGGTGTCGAACGTGCGGCCGTCCACGGTGAACGGCGCCGGCCACCACTGGCTCAGGCAGCCGGGCCCGACGGAGCCGCCCCGCCGCGGCCGGTGGCCCCAGAAGTGTAGGTACTTCACCTGGGCGCCCGACGCGTGCAGGGCGAGCAGGTCGGCGACGGATCGGACAGGCATGCGTGACAGTCTGCCCCGTACCCCCGACATCCTGCCGCCCGATTCTCGCCCCGGCGGCTCCGGCGGCTCCGGCGGACCGCGACCGGGTCAGGCCGGCGGCGCTCCCGTGTAGGCCGCGACGACGCGCTCGGTGGCCGCGGTGGCCTCGGCCGGGTCGGTGCCCGCGGCGACGCTCGCCTCATCCCACCGCCGGCCGCTCTCCACGATGAACTCCCGCCCCTCGTCGGACGCCAGCCACGCGTTCGCCTGCTCCGGCGTGACGCCGCCGGTGCCGCCGCCCAGGTACGTGGCCAGCCCGACCAGCGCCAGGTCCCAGCCGATCCCCATGGCGCCCGGGCCGAACCGGGCCCAGGTCTCGTCGTCGATGTGCGCGACGTGTTCGAGGGTGAACCGGGTACGCCCGTTCGGCTCCGCGGTCAGCCGCACCTCGATCCAGCTGACCTCCCCGCCGTACTCCCACGTGGCGGCGAAGCTCTCCGGCGGGTCGCAGCGCTGCACCACGCCGCCCGCCTGACCCTCCAACTGGTAGCGGCCGTGCAGCCGCAGCTCACCGCTGACCGGCAGGAACCAGCGGCGGATCCGCTCGGGGTCCGTGCAGGCCTCCCAGACGTCCTCCACCGGCGCGTCGTACGCCTGGGAGATGGTCAGCACGCGGGCCTCGCCGGCCGGCAGCACCCGGCTGCCCACCCGGCGCTCCACCGCGGCGATCTGATGGGTGACGTCCACTCAACCGGTCCTCTCCTCGTGGGCGCTTCCGCCGTCGTCGGCGCCGCCGTGCCGGCGGTGCCCGGCCGCGGCGGCCTCCTCGGCCAGCCGCCGTTGCCGCCGGCCGCGGGCCAGCTCGGTGGCCAGGGCGTCCAGCGGCTGGGCCCAGAACCGGCGGAAGTGGCCGAGCCAGTCCTCGACCTCGCGCAGCGGCTCGGGGTTGACCGCGTACAGCCGCCGGGTGCCCTGTGGTCGCACGGTGGCGAAGCCGCTGTCCCGCAGGACCCTCAGGTGCTGGGAGACGGCCGGCTGGGAGATGCCGAACTCCTCCCGGATCACCGCGCAGACCTCGCCGGCGCTGCGCTCGCCGTCGGCGAGGAGCTCCAGGATCCGCCGCCGCACCGGCTCGCCCAGCACATCGAAGGCGTGCATGACCCCTTTATATCACGCACGGCTTATAGAATGCCGCGGCGGTGGACCCGTCCGGGGGACAGGACCACCGCCGCGGCGGTGCGGAAGGACGGGGTGCCTCAGCAGGGCCCGTTGCAGGCCAGCACCTTCAGCCGGTCCAGGCTGCCGTTCCAGACGTTCTGGTCGCCGGGGAAGACGCCGGAGGACGCCCACTGCCAGAAGGAGTACGTCGGCCAGCCGGCGGGCAGGGTGCCGACCGTGCTGGCGTACCGGGCGATCCACAGCGGGTTGTTCGCGGCGAACTGCGAGGTGTTGCCGGTGCAGGTGGTCCACCAGTCGGTGGTGGTGTAGATCGTGGCCCACCGGCCGGTGCGCGCGTAGTACTGGTTGACGAACGAGGCGATCCAGCTGCGCATCGAGGCCTGGGACAGCCCGTAGCAGGTCGCGCCGTACGGGTTGTACTCGATGTCCAGCGCCCCCGGCAGGGTCTTGCCGTCCCTGGACCAGCCGCCGCCGTGGTCGACGAAGTAGTTGGCCTGGGTGGCGCCGCTGGACCGGTCCGGCAGGGCGAAGTGGTACGCCCCGCGGATCATGCCGACGTTGTACGAGCCGTTGTACTGCTGGGCGAAGTACGGGTTGGTGTAGCCGGTGCCCTCGGTCGCCTTGACGTACGCGAACCGGGCGCCGTTGTTCCAGGCGGCCGACCAGTTGACGTTGCCCTGCCAGCTGGAGACGTCCATGCCGGGCAGGCCGGCCGGGGCGGCGCTGGCGGGGGTGGGGGCGACGGCGGTCGCGGCGGCCATGGCGACCACCGCGGCCAGGGCGGTGGCGGCGGCGCGGGCCACCGCGCGCAGGGGACTGTTCATCTTTCCTCCCAGGGGGTTGGTCGCCGAGGCGACACGGGGAGCGACGAAAGGAACTGCCACCATTCTGTTCACGGGCTGAAGCCGGCTTTCAAGAGATTCATTGAAGATTATCTTTCTCTATCTGTCTGCGGGAGCCGCCGCGAAGATCCGCCGACCGGCGTGTCGATTCCGCCCCGCCCCGTTCGTGTGCAGGGTGAAGGTCGGCGAGAGGCCGGCCCGAGGCGAGGAGGAAACCGTGAAGCAGTACCTGATCAACATGTACCAGCCGGTCGGCGGGCAGCCGGTGAGGACGACGAGTCGCGGTACCGCCAGGGCTTCTCGCAGCCGGGCTGGCTGGCGTCGCTCGACGCGGTCGACCCCCGACCGCCACCTCGGCATCCGGGACCTGAGCGCCGGCTGCGAGGTCAGCAACGTCGCCAGTCGGCGGTGGCTGGCCGCCTGTGGTTTCGTCCCGGCTGAGGGCCCACCGACACACGTCCTGCCTGACGGGCGGGTCATCGAGGCGATGTGGTGGCGGCACTCCGACGAACGGTCCCGTCGACGCTGTCGGAGCTTCCAGGCACCCGGCATGACGATCCTGTTCGGGTGAGCGGACGTACTCGTTGATCGTCTGCTCGCCACGCAGGCGACACGCCGGTAAGACTGCTTCCCACCATCAGACGATCAAGGTGGCGTCTCACGTGAGGTCGTCTCGGTCGTCACCTGCGCGGTGCGGCCCGACGTGCCCCGGGCGGGGCCGGACGCCTGCGGCGGGACGACGTCGATGGCGGTGAGCGGCTCGAAGATCCCGTCGAAGCGCCGCCGGTCCCGCAGGAGGTCCCCGGTCCACCGGGCGGCGGCCCGCTGCTCCGCGGCCATGTGCCGCCGGGCCCGGGACAGCTCCTCGCGGACCGCCCGCGCCTCGTCGCCACCGGCGGGGTCGTCGACCATCCCGTCGAGGATCGTGACCCATCGCCGGTTGAGCTGCTCGGCGTACCGGGCCCGCTTCAGGTAGAACTCGTACTGCTGCTCCAACTCGATCAGGCGTTCCCAGTGCGGCCGCAGCGCCTGCCGGACCCGGTCGTCATGGCGCACCGACACCTCCAGCCGGCACTCCACCGTCGCGCCGCCGCGCTCGTACCGCCACGGGGCCTGCTCGTCCAGCACCGCCTGCAGGGCGACCTCGAGGTGACCCGCCCGGTGCGGGGCGACATGCCGCGCCCGCTCCGTGGCGGCGCGGCGCAACCGCTGGACCGCCGCGGGCATGAAGTGGCGCGCGTACCAGATCAACACGTCGGGTCCGAGGCCGGTCGCCGACCAGGTGAGTACGGCGCGGACGGTGAACGTGAAGACGTGCCCCTTCGCCGCGACGCTGATCGGGCCGGACGGCTCCCGGTGCTCGAAGACCTCCTCGGGCGGGGGCGACGACCGGCTCCCCTCCATCGCCCTGCGCACCCTGCTCAGCAGCTGGAGCAGCCGCGCCCACGAGGTACGCAGCGCCGCCAGCACGCGGGGGCCGGCCCGACGGGCCAGCTTCCGGCCCCGGTCGACCCACCGCGGCGGCCGGTTCTGCGGGCTCGCCTTCCCGCCCGACGCGTCGCTCAATGTCACCCCTCCTGCGCACCGTCAGCCGGTGCCACCGCCGGCGGCGGGTGACTGGTCGAGGGGTGTCGCGCCGTCGGCGCGGACCAGCCGGGACGTGTCGACGGTGACGAACCTCGCCCCACGCTAACAAGACGGCGGCGCGGCGGCCGGCAGCCGCGCGGGCGTACGCTCACCCACTGCCGGTGACGGCGGTCACCCGGTGGGCGTCTCCGAGCGGAAGCTGTGCCCGAGTTGGGCGCCGAGCCCGAAGTAGTGGCGGAAGTTGTAGATCAGCGGGTTCCAGGAGCCTGGATCGACATGGTCGGTTCCCGGCACGACGACGCGGGCGTCCGCGTGCACGGCCAGCACGTGAGCCTCCACGACGAGGAAGTCTCCGGTGGTGTCGGTGTGGATGCGCGCGGCGCGTGCCTCCAACTGCAGTGGGCAGTCAGCCACCCGTGGGGGCCGCACGTGCTGTGCCGGTGCCGGCCGGAGACCGGCGGCCTCGAACTTCGCCGGCTCGTAGCGGAAGCGGTCACGCTTCTCGACCGGTACCGGGCACCGGCCGGTCAAGGGGGCGAGGCGCTCGACGGCCTCCCACTGGTGCGCGGCGGGAAGGTTGATCACCAAGCCGGGTCGAGCGGCGAGGTTGCGGGCACTCTGGCCCTCCCTGCCCAGGCCGAGCACCACGACCCGACCAAGGGCCCAGGCCGAGGAGATGGGAGCCAGGTTCGCGCTGCCGTCGGCGTTCTCGGTGCTCAGCAGCACCACCGGGGTGCCGAAGTACAAGATCTTGGGGTCGATCGTCACGTGCTCGTCCGGGTTGATCGTTTTCACGTCGCCGACCGTACGGGCGTCATGCTTCGGCGCCCGCCGAAGTGACCGTGCGTCATGATGGGCGGGTGGACCCCGAGGGTGGCAGTGCGGCGGTAGCGGCGTGGGCGGCGCTGCTGGCTGACCGTACCCGCGCGGCGTTCTGCCTCGCGTTGCTGGACGGACGGGCCTGGACCATCGGCGAGCTGGCCCGCCATGCCGGCGTGGCGGTCTCCACCGCCAGCGAGCACGCTGGACGGCTCGTCGCGGGCGGACTGGCGCCGTCCGGGCCCGGCGCGCCGACGGCGGCGACGAAGCTGGGGGCCACGCCGTCGTGCAGCACCGCCAGGGCCGGCACCGCTACCTGCGACTCGCCGACGCGCAACTGGCATCGCTGATCGAGGCCATCGCCGCCGCCGCGGGGCACCGACCGCAGCCGGCGCGTACGCTGTCCGCCGCGCACCGGCGTCGCGCCCTGGCACACGCGCGCACCTGCTACGACCACCTCGCCGGTGCCGTCGCCGTGGCGGTCGCCGACGCCATGACCGCCAAAGGCATGCTGGCGTGGGAACACGGGCTGACCCTGACCGGCCCCGGTGTGGCCTGGCTGACGGCGCTGGGCATCGCCCTGCCCGACGAGAGGTCACGTCGGCGCCCGGTGCTGCGGTCCTGCCTCGACTGGACCGAACGTCGACCCCACCTGGCGGGAACGGTCGGCGCCGCGCTGTGCGCCCACGCGTTCAGCGCCGGATGGATCACCCGCATCGGCACCAGCCGCGCCGTGAAGGTCACCGACGCCGGCCGCAAGGCCCTCGCCGAGCACCTGGACATCGACGATCTCGCCTGAGGCCGGGGCTGGTGGCCGACGCGCTGCGGTCGGTGGCCGGCCCGCTGTGGCTGGTGGGCGTGCTGTGGTCGGTGGCCGGCCCGCTGTGGCTGGTGGGCGTGCTGTGGTCGGTGGGCCGCGCGAACGTTGACGGACGAGCAACTCGACACGCCGTGCAGGAAGTAGCTGAGCTGCCAACCTTCAACACCGGCCATAGCAGACGGCCAGGCGTGGCGGGGGGACGTCCACAGGGAGGCCGGGTGTCCACAGGTAGGGCAGGGGGCGTTGCGGGCCGGCGGGGGCGGGCGACAGGGTCGGCGGCGTGAACTCGGTGCTGCGGGAGTTGGTGGAGCGCGGCGGCGGGCTGGTGACCCGCGCCGTGGCCGAGCAGGTCGTGCCGGAGTGGACGCTGCGGCGGGCGTGCGACGGCGGTCACCTGGTGCGGGTGCTGCCCGAGGTGTTCGTCGCGGCGCGGCTGCTGAACCGCCGACAGGGGACCGACGGCGCCCCGGCCATTAGCCGACTGGACCCCGCCCTGGCCCACCGTGCGGCGTGTGCCTGGGTCGAGGGGCGCGGCGCGCTCAGCCACCTCAGCGCGCTCGCGCTGTGGGGACTGCGCGAGCCGGTGACCGGTGACCTGCTGCACCTGAGCGCACCGGCCGGCGCCGGCCTGCGCAGCCGGCCCGGGGTGGCGGTGCACCGACGCCGGGGGTTCGCCCCCGGGCCGCCGGACGTGGTGGTCCGGCGGGGGCTGGCGGTCACTTGCCTCGAGCGGACCCTCCTCGACTCGTGGCCGGTGCTGCCACCCGGCGAGCGGCGGGAGCCACTGATCCGGGCGGTCAACGATCGGCTGACCACGCCGGAGCGGCTGTCGGCGACCCTGGGGAGGGTGCCGACGCTGGAGGACCGGGCAGCGTGCCGGACCCTGCTGGCCCGGCTCGCAGAGGGCTGCCGCAGCGAGCTGGAGATCTGGGGCCACGAGCACGTCTTCACCGGCCCGGGGATGCCGGCGTTCCGTCGCCAGGTGCGGGTACGCGTCGGCCGGCGGACCATGTACCTCGACCTGTTCGCCGAGCGGGAACGGGTCGACATCGAACTCGACGGGGCCAGCACGCACGGCGATCCGCGCCAGCGGGAGATCGACCTGCGCCGGGACGCCCTGCTGGCGACCGTCGGCATCCTGGTGGTCCGCTTCGCCCGTCGCCGTCTGGTCCACGAGGCCGACGACGTACGCCGGGAAACCCTTGCCATTCTGGCCACCCGGAGGAACACCTGAGCCGCGCGTTGGATTTCGGACAGGGCTGTCGGGTGCGACAGACTGCGGGACATGGCAGCGGCCGGATTTCGGCGAACACGACGTGGCACGCGTACGCGACTGGTGCGCCGAGCGCGTCCCGGAGACCGTCCGGCGCCGACCCGCGATGTCGCTGAGCTGCTCGACGAGGTGCAGCGGGACCCCACCGGCATTCTTTCTGGGGCTGACGCTACCGGACGCCCGGGTCGTCGACGCCCACCGCAGCGCGGTCGCCGCCCCCTGGGCCATCCGACACGCCGACGCCTGAGCGCGCGTCGCGTTTCGGTCGGGCCGGGGGAATGGGCCACACTGTCCGGGTGAGTCCAGTGAGCCGTGGTCGACGCCGCAAGACGAAGAAGCGATCAGTACGCAGCGGTGCGCCGCTCGTCGTGATGGGGGCGCCGGAGGAGTGCGACTGCCCGGCCTGCACCGGGGAGCAGCCCGACCCGGAGCAGCTCGTCGACATGCTTACGCAGTCGGTCGACATCGACGCCCTGCAGGATCCGCTCGAGCTGGAGATCGCCGCCTCGATGCTGCTGGCGATGGGGACCGCCCTCGGCGACGACTTCGACCAGGCGTTGCTGCAGCTGTTCGTGCCGCGGTTCGAGGCGCAGTCCACGCCGGAGGCGCGGGCGATGCTGGCGGGGATCGCCTCGGTTGCCGAGGGTGAGGTCAGTCGGGCCGCCGCGGAGGCGGCCGGCCGGCTCGCCGCCGCCGGCGTACCCGCGCCGCCCTGGCTCGCCGAGCTGGACGCCCCGGTCACGGTGGAGGAGTGCCGCCGTTTCGTCGGCCCGGAGGGAATGACGTTCCTGCTGGCTGGCAGGTTCCAGCGGGCCGACCGGCGGCACGCTGTCTTCGTTCTCCTGGACGACTGTGACTGTGGTGCCGCTGGCCAGATCCTGCCGATCGAGGCGGACCAGTGGGACGAGGCGCGCGAGTCCCTCCTGTCCGACCTGCGCGCCGGCGGCGTCGACGTCACGGAGGAGAAGCTGCGGCCGGTCGACTTCCGCCGAGCCGTAGAGGACGCGCTGGACGCCCGCGCCGAGCACGACCAGCTCGACGCCGAGCCGCTGGACGAACTCGCCGACGAGGACGGCCCGGCCTACCAGCCCCTGGCCCTGCTGCTGCGCAGCCGGATGCGGACGCTCCCCGCGCCCCGGCGCAGGCGGCCTCAGCCGCGCGACGGCGAAGCGGACATCGCCACGATCTCCGCGCTGCTCGACATCCTGGCACCGCCCCGGCGCGGCGCCGCCCTACCGGCCCAGCGCCGTCCCGCCGGCCTGCCCGCGAAGCGCAAGAAGTCGGACGGCCCGGCGCCGATCTACCAGATCAAGGTGGGCCTGCGGGGCGCCCGCCCGCCGATCTGGCGGCGTCTCGAGGTGCCGGCCGACGTCAGCCTCGCCCGGTTGCACGAGCTGATCCAGGTCGCCTTCGACTGGGACGACAGCCACCTGCACGTCTTCGAGACCGGGTACGGCAGCTTCGGTCGCCCCGACGCCGATCTCGGCCACCGCGCCGCGTCCCGGGTCACCCTGGAACAGGTCGCCCCCGCCGTCGGGGACAAGCTGTCCTACACGTACGACTTCGGCGACTCCTGGGAACACGACATCGTCGTGGAGAAGACCGTCGACCGGGACCCGTCGGTGACGTACCCGCGTTGCGTCGGCGGGCGGCGAGCGGCGCCGCCGGAGGACTGCGGCGGCGTGTGGGGGTACGCGGAGCTGGTGGAGATCCTCGGCGACCCCGCCCACCCGGAGCACCGGGACAGGCTGGACTGGCTGGGCCTGGACGACCCGACGGAGTTCGACCCGGCCCGCTTCGACGCGAAGGCGGTGACCGCGGCCCTCCAGGAGCGGTAGCCCCAGTCGCTCACGATCGTGGGCAGAGGCGGTGCCGCCGCCGGGCACGGGGAAGGCGATCGTTGACGGTTGAGCGACTCGACACGCCGACAACAAAGCCGCTCAACTGCCAACCTTCAGCCGAGCCCGGCGAGCTGGACGTAGATTTCGCGCTTGGCGGTCGCCTGGCCGCGTCGGTCGAGGACGTAGCCGGTCAGCCAGATCCACCCGGCGTACGTCGGGCCGTCGCAGACGGACACGACCCGGAAGGTCAGGGCGCGGTCCCCGGCGAACTGCACCGAGGCCCGGCCGTCGATGAGGAGCAGGTCGCCGGGGCGGGGTCGCACCGTTACCAGTGCCCGTCGTTCGGTCGGCGGCACTCCCGGGCGTGCATCGCCTGCCAGTCGCGCAGCGCCCGCTTGAGCCGGTCGTTCTCCTGGCTGAGCATGCGTACCTGCTGGTGCAGGTCGTTCAGCTCGTCGGCGACCCGGGCCTGGAACTCGCGTACCTGTTCGGGGTCGACGCCCCGGCGGCGCGGGTCGAACGTGCGGGTCCGCACCTCGTGCGGGGTCAAGCGGGCCGGGCGACCGGTCCCGTAGAGCTGGCCGGATCGATACACCTGGGCCACGACGATCCTTTCCAGGGCAGGGGAGAGCCGGTGGGGCTGGAAGGGCGGGCCGTCCGCACGCCGGCTGCGGGCGGCCCGCCCGCTCCGCCACCGCAGCCCAGTTCGGCGGTACGACAGCGGAGTGGTCCGGTGGGTCGGGACGGGCAGGCGCACCCGCCCCGACCAGGGGGATGAGCCGAACTCGTTGCCACGCGAGGAGCGACTCAGGAGCAACATATCTAGAACAGCTAGAAGAGTCAACGCTGCTTGTTAGGCGCGTCGCGGTGTGATCGAATCTGATTGCCACGCGAGGAGTGCCATGCCTGAAGTGCCGGATTACTGGCGTATCGCTGACGACGTGATCGCCGATGTCAGAGCCGACAAGCTCAAGCCGGGTGACAAGCTGCCCTCGATCGCCGAACTGCGGCAGCGTTACGGGGTGAGCCACGGGACGATCCAGATGTCCTATGCGCGGCTGGAGGCGCTGCGTGTGATTCGGCGGCAGCAGGGCAAGGGCATCTTCATCACCGATCCGAAGACCTGGATGCGCGAGCCCTGACGCTTTCTGCCGCCCAAACGCTGACCGTTCACAGGGTGGCGAGGAGATCAAATGGGGTGCACGCTGACGGCGTGAAGAGCTTCGTCGGCGTGACGGACGAGAAGTGGTACCGGTTCCTGGCCGCGCGTCCCGGCCTGACGGAAGTCAACTTCTGGCGGCCCTCCGGCGGCAGCTTCCGGGCTCTCACGCCCGGTGAACCCTTCTTCTTCAAGGCGCACTACCCGCTCAACCGGATAGTCGGAGGCGGCTTCTTCAGCGGCTTCACTCGGCTGAGGATTTCCGAGGCGTGGGAGTTGTTCGGCGAGGCCAACGGTGTCGCCAGCCTCGACGAGATGCGCCGCAGCGTCGGCCGGTACCGCAAGCAGCCGATCGGACTCGACGAGGACCCGGTCATCGGCTGCATCTTCGTCCGGGACAGCGTCTTCTTTCCCGATGACTCGACGGCCGATCCACCACCGGGCTTCGCGTCCAACGTGGTGCAGGGAAAGACGTACGACCTCGCCGACCCGTCCGTGGCCGGGTACTTCGACCTGCTGCTGCACCGGATGCTGGGCGTGACCGTGGAGTTGGATCTGGGCGAGCCGTGGCACCGCCCCGGTCCCGTGTACGGGGATCCGCGGCTCGTCCCGCAGCGCCTCGGCCAGCAGTCGTTCAAGGCGGTGGTGCTCGGCGCCTACGGGCGGCGCTGCGCCATCACGGGCAACAAGGTCCGGCCGGTGTTGCAGGCGGCGCACATCCGACCGCTCCCACAGGGCGGGGAGCACCGCATCGACAACGGCCTGCTGCTCAAGTCGGACGTCCACATCCTCTTCGACCGGGGATACCTGGGAGTGGACCCGAAGTACCGGCTGCTGGTCAGCCCTCGGCTGCGCAGCGAATTCGGCAACGGCGAGCAGTTCTATGCCAAGGCTGGTACGCCCATCGCCGTGCCTGAGCGGCGCGGTGACCGGCCCAACGCCGAGTTCCTCGAGTGGCATCTGGACACCGTCTTCAAAGCCGCCTGACCCGTTGCGTGGACTCCCGGTGACGTTCGCCAAGATGCATGAATGGCGGGGGCCAACGGCTTGAAGAACGAGGATGGCCTCTGCACGATCGGGGTGGTTCGGCGCAGGCGGCGAGCAGGTCGACGGCTTCGCGCAGGTACCGCCACACGGTGGTGACAGACTCTTCGAAGCCGGCCGCGAGGTGGGCGAGGGTGTCGCCGTTGCGCAGGTGGGCCAAGGGCACCAGCGCCTGCCGCTGCGCGGGCAGCCTGCGCCAGCCCCCGCCCAGCATGCGGCGCCAGTCACGGATCAGCGGGAGCTTCGTCCCATCTGGAGCGGCGACACGCCGTCGCGCTTTCTGATCAGGCGCCCTTCATCACGATGAGCTGTTCGCCTTTAGTCTGAGGCATGCTCGAAGCCGGCAGCCGCGCACGTAGCCAGCCACCCCCACCGGCCATCGTCTTCGAGGCGCTCACCAAGCCTGACCGTGACCCGACGCGCCCCTGGCTGCGGCTACTCGACGACGAGCAACCTCCGCAGATCCTGCACGCGGAGCATCCGCGCCTGGTCGTCTGGTCGTCACTATGGCTCAGGCGCCCCGATGCTCAGGTGCGTTTCGACCTGGCGTCGAGGAGGTGCGGGTGGGCGGAACGGCTCGCCCACCCGTACCGTCCGCGGTTCGCGCCGATTTCGCCGGGACGTGCCGATCAGTTCCGCTCGGCCCTCTGGCCAACGGGCACCCGCGCGCCGGACACTGATCCTCATCAATGAGCTCAGCTGCATCGATGGATTCGGTGCCGCCACGATGGGGAGGAACCGTGACCGACACGACGATGCCCACCACGACGCCCGCCGGCCGGGCCCGCCGGGTGCTCGGCGCGCTCGCGCTGCTCACCGCCATGGTCGCCGCCGCCCTGGTCGGGCCGTCCGTGGTGACGCCCCGGCTGGCCGAGCCGGCCGAGGCCGCCGTCTACAGCTCCTGCACGATGACCCGCTGCGCGGACGCGCGCACCGCCCGCTCCGGCTGGGCCGCGAAGGGTTTCCCGACCACCCGGGGCTGGTACTCGTGGAGCGGTGGGCTCTACAACTTCGCGGGCGGGCGGTTCTACAACTACGAGGGCCAGCTGCCCGCCAACGCCACCTACTACGAGTACGACGTCTACCCGCGCGCCTACGGCGCCCCCCGGGACGCGTACCGGATCGTGGTCAACAAGAGCACCGGCGCCACCTGGTTCTCGCCCAACCACTACACCGACTTCTACCTGCTCTGACGCGACACCCGGCGGGGTCGGGGCCGAGGCGGGCCCGGACCCCGCGCCGGGGGAGGCGATAATGACCGAGGGGTACGCCCCGGGCGACCTGCCGCCCTGGCTGACCGTGACACCGGGCCCGGTGGACGTGGGGGAGCAGGAGCACCGGGCCCCGCCCGCGCGGCTGCCGGCCGGGGCCGCCCGCACCCGGGCCGGCCTGCACGCGGCGCTGGTCGACGCCCTCGACCTGCCCGCGTACACCGGGCGCACCTGGGACGCGCTCGCCGACGTCCTGCGCGACCGGCTCGCCGCCGGGCCGCTGACCCTGCTGGTCGACGACGCCGGGCAACTGCTCGCCGACGAGCCCGACGACCAGCTCGCCCTCCTGCTGCGGGTGCTCGGCGACGCGGCGGCCGACGCGGCGTACCCGCTGCGGATGGTGCTGCGCGACGTCCCCGACCGCCTCCCGGCCCTGCGCGCCCGCATGCGAGGCGGGGCCCCATGTTGACGCCCACGGCAGAGAAGGCGGCGCCCGTCAGGGGGCGCTGACCGGCTGGTCGAGGATGGCGCTGAAGCGTTCCTCGGCGAGGTCGAGCTGGCTGAAGATGTGCTCCTTGACCGCCGGCGAGAGCGGGGTGTCCGGCCGGGCGACCAGCTCCCGCAGGACCGGCACGAGCGGCCGGTACTTGGTCGCCGACTTGAAGACCTTCGGGCCGACGGTGTGGATCACCCCGACCCCGTTGTCCGTGAAGTCGGAGACCTTGATGACCCGCGCCCACGGCTCCCGGTCGAGGCTCGCCGCCACGTGCTCCCGGTACTGGACGTATCGGTCGCGGCCCGGGTCGTACGCCGGGTTGGTGACCGCGGCGACCAGGCGCGCCACCCGCGGGCCGAACCGCGCGGCGAGCGTGGCCAGCGCCGCCGCCGTCACGTCGGCGCCCGCCGAGGCGTCGCGCGCGCCCGCCACCGTGGCCTCGCCGCCCCCCGCCAGCTCCGCCGGGTGGTCCTCGACGGCGTCGTGCAGCAGCCCCGCGACGATCACGTCCACGTCGCGCACCTGGTAGTGGTGCATCATCCGGATCGCCACCCGCAGCAGGTGGTTCAGGTACGGCTCGCGCACCCGCCGGTCGTCGCGGTGCAGCTCGGCGGCCAGGTCGAGGGCGGCGGTGAGCCGGGACCGCGCGTCGTCGTCGAACGCGCGGATCTCCAGCCGGAACCGCGCCAGCAGGCCGGCCTCGCCGTGGATCTCGGTGATCGCGTGCATCGGCATCGAGGCAAGGTACGGCGGGAAGCTCATGGACCACTTATAGCTGATCTTCACCGTCGGCGGGGCGCGCCGTCGGCCTCGCGACGTGACCCTTGCGGATCACGGAATTCCGGCATCCCGGCCGGGCGGCGGTGCGCGGGGGCAGAATCACCAGATGGACCGGGTGGTGGAGGCGCTGCTGGGGCTGTCGCCGGCCCTGGTCCTGGCGCTGGTCCTCCTGCTGCCGACGCTGGAGGCGTCCACCTTCCTCGGGCTGGTCGTGCCCGGCGAGACGGTCGTGCTGGTGGGCGGGGCCCTCGCGCACGAGGGACGGCTGCCGCTGTGGGCGGTGGTGGTCGCGGCCTTCGCCGGTGCCGTGGCGGGCGACCAGACCGGCTACCTGGTGGGCCGCCGCTACGGCCGCCGGCTGCTGGCCCGCATGCCCCGCCGGCTCGTCCGCTCCGCGGAACTGCGGTGGGTGGGCGCTGGACCTGGTACGCCGCCGGGGCGCCGTCGCGGTGGTGGTCGGCCGGTGGGTGGCGGCGCTGCGCGCGCTCGTACCGGGGATCGCCGGGCTGAGTGGGCTGCACTGGCGCACCTTCACGGTGGCCAACGTCGCCGGCGGCGCGGTCTGGGCGGTCGCCGTGGCGGTGCTCGGCTACCTCGCCGGATCCGCGACGCCCACACGCCCCACCACCCGAACGTCTGGGGGCTGCCCGGCGGGCACTGGGAGCCGGGGGAGACCATCGCCGAGACCGCCGTGCGCGAGCTGCGGGAGGAGACGGGGCTCGCCCCCGAGGCGAGCCTGCGGCCCTTCGCCGTCCAGGAACTGCCGCAGATCGACCGGGTCAAGCACTACTACTGGGGCCGAACCGAGGCCCGGCAGGAGGACGTGGTGCTCGGCGAGGGCGCCGCGATCGTCTTCGTCCCCGCCGACGAGCTGTTCGACGGCCGGCCGTACACCCCGGGCACCCCCGACGTGCTGGCCCGCTTCCTCACCTCCCCGGAGTACGCCGAGGCGCTCGCGGCCGGACGCGCCCGCACGGCCGGCTGACCGGGGCGGTCGGGCGCGCCCGGCCGGCGCGGCGGCGCCGGGCGCGAATCCCGTCCCTCCGGGGTGCGGGTACGACGTCTATCGGGGCGCGTACGTGGTAGTCAGCCCCGACGGACGGACCCCGACCGCGAGGAGAGGCACGATGACCGTCACGGTTCCCAGCGTGATCGTCCGCTACTTCGAGCTGAGCGGCAAAACCGACACGGACGCCTTCGTCGCCCTTTTCACCGACGACGCGATCGTGGCCGACGAGGACCGGATCCACGAGGGCTCGGCGGCGATCCGGGCCTGGCGCGAACGGCAGGTGGCCGAGTTCGACCACAAGGCCGTGCCGGAGGCGATCGAGGAGGAGGCGGGCGGCAACCTGCTGGTCACCGCGATGGTCTCGGGCACCTTTCCTGGCAGCCCGGTCCGCCTGCGCCACCGCTTCACGCTGCGCGACGGCCTGATCGGCGCCCTGGACATCCGGCCGTAGCCGCGACGCCCGGATCTTCGCCGCCACCCCGGCCCGCGGCTCGCCCTCGGCGTCCGGCGCGTCGGGGCGACGGGTCAGCGCTCGGCCAGGGGCAGGATCGTCCGGCTTCGGCCGGGACGCGGGTACGCCTCGGCCGCGGCGGCCAGCCGGGCGGCGTGGTCGCGTTGCCGCTGCCAGTGGCCGTAGAGGGCGCCGCGCTGGGAGAGGCGGTCGACCTCGCTGATCGTCTCCGGCGCCACGTCGCCGGGGGGCGCGTCCCGCCACGGGGTGCCCGGCAGCGGCATGAAGGTGTGCGCGTGGATGCGGGCGCCGAGGTCGGCGAGCTCGCGGGCGAGCCGCAGCGACGCGTCGACGTCGGCCCGGTCCTCGCCCGGCATCCCGAAGATCATGTCGACGTTGATCCGGAAGCCCTCCTCGACGCCGAGGCGGACGGCGCGTTCCACCTCGTCGACGCCGTGTCCCCGCTTCGCCGCGTCGAGGATGCGGTCGGAGCCGGACTGGGCGCCCACGATGATGTTGTTGTTGGCGCAGTACTTCTTCACCACCCGCAGCGCCTCCCGCGAGACGTGCTCGGGCCGGATCTCGCTGGGGAACGAGCCGAAGAACACCCGCCCGTCGGGGCCGATCCCCTCCCGGCACGACGCGAGGAGTTCCTCCACCGCGTCCAGGTTCGGCTCGTCGTCCTGGCTGCCGTACGACAGCGCGGTGGGGGTGATGAACCGGACGTCCCGCAGTCCGCGCCGGCGCATGGCGTCGACGTGCCAGCGGACGTTCTCGACGCTGCGGTGCCGGAACTTCGCCGAGAACATGAACGGCGTCTGGCAGAAGCGGCAGGAGAAGACGCAGCCGCGGGTGATCTCGAGGGCGTTGAACCGGTCCCACCTCAGCGAGAAGCCACGGAACTCGTCGAGCGGTCGCCGCTGCGGGCGCCCGGTCCGCACGACCGCCCCGGTGTCGTCGCGGTAGGCGAGGCCGGGGACGCCGGTCGGGTCGCCGACGGCGTCCACCAGGCGCAGCAGGGTGGTCTCGCCCTCCCCGACCGCGGCGACGTCCCAGCCGGCGTCCAGGGTCTGCACCGGCTCGGCGGTCGCGTGCACGCCGCCGGCGACGTGCGTCACGTTCGGCGCGTCGACCAGGGCGCGGACCTGGGCCAGCTCGCCCGCCATCGCCTCGGCGTCCGGCGAGTAGAACGACCACAGCACCAGCACTCGCGTCGCCGAGCCCGCCGCCGCCCGGACGTGCGCCGCGGTCGCCTCCGGGGTCTCGCCGAAGCGCACCTCGTACCGCGTCGCGGTCTGGTGCTGCTCCAGCGCCCCGAGCAGCACGTGCAGGCCGTACGTCACCGCCTTGCGGTACCGCAGCACCAGCACCAGGTCCACCGTCGTCATGGTCACATCGTGCCAGCCGGCCCGCCGGCCACCGGCGGGGGCCGATCGGGCCCCGGCCGGGCCGCCCGGCGCGCCGACGGGCACCATGGGTGGCGGCGCGACCAGGGGAGGAGGCGGCGATGCCGCGGTGGAGCTGGTTCCGGGAGGCCGCCGGCCGGGTACGGCGGGGCTGGCGCCCGGTGGTGGAGGCGACCCTGGCCGCCACGGTCGCCTGGGTGCTGGCCACCCGGCTGCTCGGGCACCCGCAGCCGTTCTTCGCCCCGGCCGCCGCGCTGATCGTCCTCGGTCAGGCCCGGGGCCAGCGGACGCGGCGGGCGGTGGAGGTGGTGCTCGGCGTCGCCGCCGGCGTGCTCGTCGCCGACGTGGTGGTGCAGGCCCTCGGACCGCACACCAGCTGGACGGTCTTCACGGTCATCCTGCTCACCGTCGCGCTGGCGGTGGCCGTCGGCGCGAGCGGCGTGTCCGTGGTGCAGGCCGCCGTCTCCGCCCTGTACCTGGTGGTGGTCGCCCCGCCCACGGAGTCGCTGGTCCCGTTCCGGTTCGTCGACGCGCTGGTCGGCGGCGGGGTCGCCCTCGTCGCCAGCCAGCTCCTCGACGCCCGGCGTCCCCTCGCCCCGCTCGTCGCCGAGTTCCGGCAGACCTTCGAGGACCTGGCGGGGCTGCTGTGCGAGGTCGCCGACGCGCTCGACGCCCGCGACGAGACGGCCGCCCTGGCCGCCCTCCACCGGGCCCGGGGCATGGACGCCGCCGTCGAGCGGCTGCGCGGCGGCGTGCTCGCCGCCGGCGAGGCGCTGACCCTGCACGTACGCCGCCGCCGGGACCTGGGCCGGCTGCGCTCGGTGGACCCGTCGATCGGCCAGATCGACTACGCGGTGCGCAACGTGCGGGTGCTCGCCCGGGCCGGGGTGACCCTGACCCGGCTGCCCAGCCCGGCCCCGGCGGAGCTGGGCGCGGCGGTCCGGTCGCTGGCCGCCGCGGTGCACGCCGCCGGTGAGGCGTTCGCCGCCGACCTCGACGGCCGGGACGCCGCCGCCGACGAGCACGCCGCCCGCGCCGAGGACGCCGCGCTGGAGGCGGTCCGGCTCGCCGGCCGGCTGTTCACCTCCGGTCAGACGCTCCCGGTGGCGATGATCGTCGGGCAGCTCCGGGCCACCGCCATCGACCTGCTGCGCGGGCTCGCGCCCGGCGACGACGCGGCCGTCCTCGGCCGGGTCGACGAGGCGCTCGGCCTGCCCGCCGTCTGAGCCGGTCGAGTTCCGGAGACAGCGGCCCGAACGGGAACCTGGGCACGGAGGGCTCAGCCGGCGGCGAGCCAGTCGAGCGCCTGACGCCGGATCGGCTCGGGCACCTCGTGCCCGCCGTCGAACTCGGCGTACGTCACGTCGTGGCCGAGGCCGCGCAGCCGGGGCACCAGCCGGCGGCTGCACACGTCCACCGGCAGCACCGGGTCGTCGGTGCCGTGGGAGAGGAACAGCCGGGGCCGACCGTGGCTGACCAGGGGCGCGGCGAAACCGGGGGAGAAGGCCAGCACCGCGTCGGCCAGGTCGCCGTTGGTCAGGCCCAGCGAGAGGGCGTACGAGGCGCCGTCGGAGAAGCCGCCGAACGCCACCCGGGCGACGCGGTAGTTGCTGAACGCGTCGGCGAGCAGCGCGTCGATCCGGCGTACGTCGGTGCCGAACCCCTCGGCGATCACGTCCCACGTCGACGCGGTCGCCTTCGGCGCGACCAGCAGCAGGTGGTGCGCGTCGGCCAGCGGCAGCAGCAGGTCCAGCCCCTGCCGCGCCGACCCGCCCGCCCCGTGCAGCAGCAGCACCAGCCGGTACGGCCGGTCGTCGGCGCGCTCGGCCGGGGCGTACAGCAGGGCCGCGGGCTCGCCGCCGGGGCCCGGCACGGTCACCAGGCCGCGCCGGGCACGGGTGACCGGCGGGCCCGGGCGGGCCGTCAGCCGCCCGTGCCGGTGGTCCTGCGCCGGTTCCCGGTGCGCCGGGGCGGGCTCGGTCACTGGCTCTCCCCGCTCTCCAGGTCGCGCGTCGCCGGTCGACGTCGGTTACCCGCAGGAGAGGCCGATAACCGCCAGGCCGCCGTTCGGGGCGGTCTGGTGGTGGCGCTCTCAGGTGTGCGATCGTCGGCGGGGCCGCGGGCGGGCGGCGAAGGACGGGGAGAGGAAGAAGGAACCGCGTGAACAGTTCCACCGACGTCACCGATCCGGTGGCGGCCCCAGCTGTCGCCCGGCCGGTGCTGGCGGCGCGCAACGCCGTGGCCGTCGTGTTCGCCCTCAACGGCCTCGCCTCCGCCGCCTGGTTCTCCCGGGTGCCGGCGGTCAAGGAGGCGCTGGAGCTCAGCGCGGGGCGGCTCGGCCTGCTGTTGCTGGCGGCGTCCGTCGGGGCGCTGGTGGCGATGCCGACGTCCGGCCTGATCACCCAGCGGTTCGGGGCGGCCCGCACGGTGGCGTACAGCACGGCGCTGCTCACGCTGGCGCTGGCCGTCATCGGGCTGTCCGCCGGTCTCGCCGGCTGGCTGCCCGGGGTCGCGGTCGGCCTGTTCGCCCTCGGCTACGGCTCCGGCACCTGCGACGTGGCGATGAACATCGAGGCGACGGGGGTCGAGCGGCGGCTCGGCCGGACGATCATGCCCCGGTTCCACGCGGCCTGGAGCCTCGGCTCGGTGGCCGGCGCCGGCCTCGGCGCGGGGGCCGCCCGGCTCGGGTTCCCGCTCGCCGCGCACCTGGCGGTGCTCGCGGCGGTGGTGCTGGTCGGGACGCTGCTCGCGGTCCGCGCGTTCCTGGCCGCCGCGCCGGCCCCGTCGACGGACGACGCGAAGCCGGGAGCGGACGCCGCCGCCCGGCGCCGCGCCCAGCTGGCGGCCTGGCGGGAGCCGCGCACCCTGCTCATCGGCCTGCTGGTGCTGGTGGCGGCGTTCACCGAGGGCACCGCCAACGACTGGGTCGCGGTGGCCTTCGTCGAGGGGTACGACCTGAGCGAGGCGGCCGGCGCGGCCGTGTACGGGGTGTTCGTGGCGGGCATGACCCTCGGCCGCACCGCCGGCACGGTGGCGCTGGACCGGTGGGGGCGGGTGCCGGTGCTGCTCGCCACCATCTCGGTCGCCGGGGCCGGCGCGGCCCTCGCGGTGCTCGCCGGGTCCGGGCTCGTGGCGATCGTCGGCGTGGCCCTGTGGGGCATCGGCGCGTCGCTCGGCTTCCCGGTGGGCCTGAGCGCCGCCGCCGACGACGAGGAGCGGGCGCCCGCCCGGGTCAGCGTCGTCGCGGTGCTCGGCTACACCGCGTTCCTCGGCGGGCCGCCCCTGCTCGGCTTCCTCGGGGACCACGTGGGCACCCTGCGGGCCCTGCTCGTGGTGCCGCTGGTGCTGCTGCCCACCCTCGCCCTGGTGCCGGCCACCCGCCCGCTGAAGCGCTGAACGCTCGCCGCCGGACGGCGGCCGCCCGGGCCCACGGTCAGCGTCTTCTCATCCGGCTCGCAGCCGGTTGCCAGCCGGCGGTGCTGCACTGGGGGAGACGCCCAGGAAAGGGGTCGGACATGGGCTGGTTCAGCCGGCGTCGGCGCGCCGCCGACGGGACGCCGACGAAGCTCGACCGCGAGGCGAACGCCGACGACCTCGCCGCCCTGGAGGCGTTCGTGCGGACCCGCCGGGGCGTGGAGTTCTATCTGGAGCCCGAGACCACGGCGACCGACACCACGGTGATGGCGATCGCCTACGACGGCGAGTGGATCCGCCGCCGGACGGGCTCGCCCCGGGCGGCGGCGCGGATCGCCCAGCGGTACGCCGTCCCGTTGTACGAGGCGGCGCGCACCGGGTACCCGGAGCGGATGCGGGCCTGGAACCGTGCCCACCCCGAGCGCCGCCTGCGCTGAGCCGGCGGGCCCCGGGACCTCGCGGGCGACTCGGCTCCGAAGGCGTCCCTTGGGGCAGGTGGGGGCGCGTCCCCGACCGGCCGGACGGGGTCGCCGCGCGGGCCGGCCGTGGGACGCGCCGTTGACCGGCGGCGCGCGGGTGTGGCAGCATTCGCGGCCTGACGGCAGTGAAGGAAGCCGGTGCGATTCCGGCGCGGTCCCGCCACTGTCACCGGGGAGCGATCCCCCCTCGTGAGTCACGGCCGTGTGTCTGCGGTTGGAAGGCCGGGGGTGAGCGTCGATCCGGGAGCCAGGACACTTCGGCCGTCGGGACGACCCCAGGGCGTGGACACCCGAGGAGGACCCGATGACGCACGCCGACGACCACCGTCTGCGCCGGTCAGCGCGTGGCAGCATGCCCGCGGCCGGCCGCCGACCCGCGCCGCCGCCCGGCCGCGCCCGGCCCGTCGTCCGCCGCTGACGTCCGTATCCCGCACGCCGAGGTCCGTGCCTCGGGACCGCCGACGTCCGCGCCCCCGCCCCGCCGGGTCCTCGCCCGCCCGGCCGGTCGGCCCCCGCTGACCCGGCACCCGGTCCGCCGTACCCGCTGAAGCCGCGCCCATCCCCTGCCCGCCGACGGCCGCTCGCCGCCGGGGGCGTCACTCTCCGGAGCCGTTCGTGCGCATCCTGCTGCTGTCCACCGCCGACACCGACCTGCTCGCCGCCCGCGCCAGCGGCGCCGACTACCGCCTGGCCAACCCGGCCCGGGTCGCGGCCGACGCCGTGTCCGCGCTGCTCGACGGCGTCGACCTCGCCGTCGTACGGCTGCTCGGCGGCCGGCAGGCGTGGCCGGACGGCCTGGCCGCGGTGCTCGCCTCCGGCGTGCCGACCGTGGTTCTCGGCGGCGAGGCGGTGCCGGACGCGGAGCTGATGGCGGTGTCCACCGTGCCCTCCGGGGTGGCCACCCAGGCGCTGACGTACCTGGTCGAGGGCGGGCCGGACAACCTGGCCCAGCTCGCGCGGTTCCTCTCCGACACGGTGCTGCTCACCGGCGAGGGGTTCGCCCCGCCCGCGCCCACCCCCGCGTACGGCGTCCACGGCGACCGCGAGCCGGCGCCCGGCCGCCCCACCGTCGGGATCGTCTTCTACCGGGCGCACACCCTCGCGGGGAACACCGCGTTCGTCGACGCCCTCGCCGACGCGGTCGACGCGGCCGGCGGCAACCCGCTGCCCGTCTACTGTGGCTCGCTGCGCGGCCTCGCCCCGGGCGACGGGCCCCTCGAACTGTTCGCCCGCTGCGACGCGCTCGTCGTCACCGTCCTCGCCGCCGGCGGGACGGTCCCCGCGGACGCCTCCAACGGCGGCGACCCCGACGCGTGGGACGTCGGCGCGCTCGCCGCCCTCGACGTCCCGGTGCTCCAGGCGCTCTGCCTGACCAGCACCCGCGACCAGTGGGCGGCCAGCGACGCCGGCCTGTCCCCGTTGGACGCCGCGATGCAGGTCGCCATCCCCGAGTTCGACGGCCGGATCGTCACCGTGCCGTTCTCGTTCAAGCGCATCGACGCCGACGGGCTGTCGGTCTACGAGCCCGACCCGGAGCGGGCCGCCCGCGTCGCCGGCATCGCCGTGCGCCAGGCCCGGCTGCGGCACGTCCCGAACGCCGACAAGCGCCTCGCGGTGGTGCTCAGCTCGTACCCGACGAAGCACTCCCGGGTCGGCAACGCCGTCGGCCTGGACACCCCCGCCTCGGCGGTGCGCCTGTTCGCCGCGCTCGCCGACGCGGGCTACGACCTGGGGGAGCAGCCGCCGCCCGGCGACGGGGACGCACTCATCCACGCCCTGATCGCCGCCGGCGGGCACGACATCGAGTGGCTCACCCCGGAGCAGCTCGCCGGCGCCGAGGCCCGGGTGCCGGGGGAGACGTACCGGAGGTGGTTCGACCGGCTCCCCACCGGGCTGCGGGAGGCGGTGCTCGCGCACTGGGGCGAGCCGCCGGGCGAGCTGTACGTCGACGGCGGCGACGTCGTCCTCGCCGGGCTGCGCTTCGGCAACGTGGTGCTGATGATCCAGCCGCCGCGCGGCTTCGGCGAGAACCCGATCGCCATCTACCACGACCCCGACCTGCCGCCGAGCCACCACTACCTGGCCGCGTACCGGTGGCTGGCCGCGCCCGTGGAAGAGGGCGGGTTCGGCGCGGACGCCGTGGTGCACCTGGGCAAGCACGGCACCCTGGAGTGGCTGCCCGGCAAGGGGCTCGGGCTGGCCGCCGACTGCGCCCCCGACGCCGTCCTCGGGGACCTGCCGCTGGTGTACCCGTTCATCGTCAACGACCCCGGCGAGGGCACCCAGGCGAAGCGCCGCGCCCACGCCGTCGTCGTCGACCACCTCGTCCCGCCGATGGCCCGCGCCGACACGTACGGCGACCTGGCCAAGCTCGAACAGCTCCTCGACGAGTACGCCACGGTGCAGGCGCTCGACCCGGCCAAGGTGCCGGTCGTCCGGGCGCAGATCTGGGACCTCGTGCGCGCCGCCGAGCTGCACCACGACCTGCACACCGAGGACATGCCGGCCGCCGACGACTTCGACGACTTCGTGCTGCACCTCGACGGGTACCTGTGCGAGGTCAAGGACGTGCAGATCCGCGACGGGCTGCACGTCCTCGGCGGCGCGCCCGCCGGCGAGGCCCGGGTCAACCTGGTCCTCGCCGTGCTGCGCGCCCCCCAGGTGTGGCGCGGGGCGCGGGCGCTGCCCGGCCTGCGCCAGGCCCTCGCCGCCGCGTACGGTCTCGACGAGCAGGCGCTGCTCGCCGCGCCCGGCGAGCGGATCGCCGTGCCCGCGGCGCTGACCGAGGCCGTGGACGGGCCCGCCGCCACGGCCGCCGACGCCGTCGACCTGATCGAGGGGCTGGCCCGCCGCCTCGTCGTCGGCATGGAGACCCTCGACTGGGACGCCGACCGGGTCGACGAGGTCGTCACGGAGGTCGCCGGCCGCGCGATCCCCGACGCCGCCGACGTGCTGCGCTTCGCCGCCCGGGAGGTGGTGCCCCGCCTCGACGCCACCACCGACGAGGTCGACCGGGTGCTCGGCGCCCTCGACGGCCGGTTCGTGCCGCCCGGCCCGTCCGGCTCGCCCACCCGGGGCGTGGTCGACGTGCTGCCCACCGGCCGCAACTTCTACTCCGTCGACCCGAAGGCGATCCCGTCGCGCAACGCCTGGGACGTCGGCGTGGCCCTGGCGGACTCGCTGCTGGCCCGGCACCTCGCCGACACCGGCGAGTACCCCCGCTCGGTGGGGCTCACCGTCTGGGGCACCAGCGCCATGCGCACCCAGGGCGACGACGTCGCCGAGGTGCTGGCCCTGCTGGGCTGCCGGCCCACCTGGGACGACCGGTCCCGCCGGGTCACCGGCGTGGAGGTGGTGCCGCTGGCCGAGCTGGGCCGTCCCCGCGTCGACGTCACCGTGCGCATCTCCGGGTTCTTCCGCGACGCGTTCCCGCACGTCGTCGCGCTGATCGACGACGCCGTGCGCCGGGTCGCCGCCCTCGACGAGGCCGCCGAGGACAACTTCGTCGCCGCGCACGTCGCCGCCGACGTGGCCGAGCACGGCGACGAGCGGCGGGCCACCGCCCGCATCTTCGGCTCCAAGCCCGGCGCGTACGGGGCGGGGCTGCTGCCGCTGATCGACGCCCGCAACTGGCGCACCGACGCCGACCTCGCCGAGGTGTACGCCGTCTGGGGCGGCTACGCGTACGGCCCGGGGCTGGACGGTCGGGAGGCCCGCGCCGACATGGAACGCTCCTTCGCCCGCATTGCCGTCGCGGTGAAGAACCAGGACACCCGCGAGCACGACATCGTCGACTCCGACGACTACTTCCAGTACCACGGCGGGATGGTGGCGATGGTCCGCCACCTCACGGGGGCGTCCCCGGCCGCGTACGTGGGGGACTCGGCGATGCCGCACGACGTGCGCACCCGCACCCTCGGCGAGGAGACCCGGCGGGTGTTCCGGGCCCGGGTGGTCAACCCGAAGTGGATCGCCGCGATGCGCCGGCACGGCTACAAGGGCGCGTTCGAGCTGGCCGCCACCGTGGACTACCTGTTCGGCTACGACGCCACGGCCGGCGTCGTCGACGACTGGATGTACGAGCACCTCGCCGCCGCGTACGTCTTCGACCCCGGGACGCGGGAGTTCCTGGAGCAGTCGAACCCGTGGGCGCTGCGCGGCATCACCGAGCGGCTGCTGGAGGCCGCCGACCGGGGGCTGTGGGCCGCGCCGGACCCGGCGACCCTCGACCGGCTCCGCGAGACGTACCTGGCCACGGAAGGCGACCTGGAGGACCGGGCCCAGTGAGTGCCTTCCCGTTCTCCGCCGTCCTCGGCATGGACGACATGCGGCTCGCCCTGCTGCTCAACGCCGTCTCCCCGGCCATCGGCGGGGTGCTCGTGCGCGGCGAGAAGGGCACCGCGAAGTCCACCGCCGTGCGGGCCCTCGCCGCGCTGCTGCCCCCGGTCGACCACGTCGTCGGCTGCCGCTTCGCCTGCGACCCGGCCGCCCCCGACCCCGGCTGCCCGGACGGCCCGCACCCGGACGAGCCGGTGGCCGACCGCCGCCCGGCCCGGCTGGTCGAGCTGCCGGTCGGCGCCGCCGAGGACCGGGTGGTCGGCTCGCTCGACCTGGAGAAGGCCCTCGGCGAGGGGGTACGCGCCTTCGAGCCCGGCCTGCTCGCCGCCGCCCACCGGGGCGTGCTCTACGTCGACGAGGTCAACCTGCTCCACGACCACCTCGTCGACCTGCTCCTGGACGCCGCCGCGATGGGCCGCAGCCACGTCGAGCGGGAGGGCGTGTCGGTCAGCCACGCGTCCCGGTTCCTGCTCGTCGGCACGATGAACCCGGAGGAGGGGGAGCTGCGCCCGCAGCTGCTGGACCGGTTCGGCCTCACCGTCGAGGTGGGCGCCAGCCGGGACCCGGCGGTCCGGGTGGAGGTGGTCCGCCGCCGGCTCGCCGCCGACGCCGACCCGGCCGGGTTCGCCGCCCGCTGGGCCGACGCCGACGCGGAGGTCGCCCGGCGGGTGGCCGCCGCCCGGGACCGGCTGGACCGGGTGCTGCTGCCCGACGCGGCGCTGCGCCAGATCGCCGAGGTGTGCGCCGCGTTCGACGTGGACGGCATGCGCGCCGACATCGTCACCGCGCGTACCGCGATGGCGCACGCCGCCTGGCAGGACCGGACGGTGGTGACCGCCGAGGACGTCCGGGTGGCCGCCCGGCTGGCCCTGCCGCACCGGCGCCGCCGCGACCCGTTCGACACCCCTGGCCTCGACGAGCAGCGCCTGGACGAGGCGCTGCGCCGCGCCGGCGAGGACGACCCCGACACCGACCCGCCGTCCGGCCCGGACGACGGCGGCCCCGACGGCGGCGGCCCGCCCGACGGTCCCGACGGCGGCGGCCCGACGGGTCCCGACGGCGGCGGCCCGACGGGTCCCGCTGGTGGCGGCGCCGGAGCCGACGGCAGTGCCGGGCAGGACTCCGGCGGACCGGGCGGCGCCGGGCAGGACGCCGGTTCCGCCGGTCCCGGGCAGGACTCCGGTTCCGCCGGTCCCGGGCAGGACGGCGGAACCGCTGGTCCCGGGCAGGACGGCCGAACCGGCGGCGCCGGAGCGGACCCCGCCGGGACCGGCCGGCCCGGTGACCCGGCGGCGGGGAGGCAGCCGGTGGCCGTACCCGATCGGGGTTTGCGGGCCCGGCTGCTCGCGGCGCCCGGGGTGGGCGACGGGGTGCCCGGCCGGCGCTCCCGCGCCCGCACGGGCCGGGGCCGGACCACGGGGGCGCGCACGCCGCTCGCCGGCCGGGCCGGGGCGCTGCACCTGCCCGCGACCATCCGCGCCGCCGCCCCGCACCAGGCCGCGCGGGGCCGGCACGGGGGGCCGCTGCGGCTGCGCCCGGGCGACCTGCGCGAGGCGGTCCGCGAGGGCCGCGAGGGCAACCTGGTCCTCTTCGTCGTCGACGCGAGCGGGTCGATGGGCGCCCGGCAGCGGATGTCCGCCGTCAAGGGCGCGGTGCTCGCCCTGCTCACCGACGCCTACCAGCGGCGGGACAAGGTGGCCGTGGTCGCCTTCCGCGGTACGGACGCGCAGACCCTGCTGCCGGCCACCTCGTCGGTGCTGGCCGCGTCCGCCCGGCTGGCCGAGCTGCCCACCGGCGGGCGTACGCCGCTCGCGGAGGGGCTGCTCGCCGCCGCCGAGCTGCTGCGCCTGGAGCGGCTGCGGGACCCGCGGCGGCGACCCCTGGTGCTGGTGCTCACCGACGGGCGGGCCACCGCCGGGCACCGCCCCCTCGACCGGGCCGCCCGGGCGGCGGCCGTGCTCGCCGCCACCGGCGCCCCCTGCGTCGTCGTCGACTGCGAGTCCGGCCCGGTGCGCCTGAACCTGGCCCGCCGCCTGGCCACCCACCTCGCGGCCCAGTACCACCCCCTGTCCTCCCTGACCACCCCCCGCGATCTTGCACTTGTTGCCCAGGCGAAACGGGTGGAAACGGTCAGATGAGGGGCCAAAACTGCAAGATCGCGAAGAAGAGGAGGGGCCGCTGATGCCGCAGGGGAAGCCGAACTACGTGCCCGCCGACGGGCTGAGCACCCGGCAGCGGCGTAACCGGCCGCTGCTGATCGTCCACACCGGCCAGATGAAGGGGAAGTCGACGGCCGCGTTCGGGCTGGCGCTGCGCGCCTGGACGGCGGGGCTGCCGGTCGGCGTGTTCCAGTTCGTCAAGAGCGCCAAGTGGCGGGTGGGCGAGGAGAACGCCTTCCGCGCCCTCGGCGAGGTGCACGAGCGCACCGGCCAGGGCGCCCCGGTGGCCTGGCACAAGATGGGCGAGGGCTGGTCCTGGATCCAGCGCGGCGGCGAGGCCGACCACGCCGCCGACGCGCTGGAGGGCTGGCGGCAGATCCAGCGCGACCTGGCCGCGCAGCGGTACGGCCTGTACGTGCTGGACGAGTTCACCTACCCGATGAAGTGGGGCTGGGTGGACGTCGACGAGGTGGTGCGGACCCTGGCCGGCCGCCCCGGCTTCCAGCACGTGGTGATCACCGGCCGGGACGCCGACCCCCGGCTGGTCGAGGCCGCCGACCTGGTGGCCGAGCTGACCAAGGTCAAGCACCCGATGGACGCCGGCCAGAAGGGCCAGAAGGGCATCGAGTGGTGAGCGTGAGCGAACCACCGTCGCTGCCGGGGGTGGTGAGCACCGGTGAACTCTGGTCGCTGCCGGGGGTGGTGAGCACCGGTGAACCCTGGTCGCTGCCCCGGGTGGTGGTTGCCGCCCCGGCCAGCGGGCACGGCAAGACCACCGTGGCCACCGGCCTGCTCGGGGCGCTGCGCCGCCGCGGCCTGACCGTCAGCCCGCACAAGGTCGGCCCCGACTACATCGACCCCGGCTACCACGCGCTCGCCGCCGGGCGGCCCGGCCGCAACCTCGATCCCTGGCTGGTGGGCGAGGAGCGGGTCGCCCCGCTGCTGCGCCACGGCGCCACCGTCCCCACGCCCGCCGACATCGCCGTGGTCGAGGGCGTGATGGGCCTGCACGACGGCGCGGTCGGCCGCGGCGCGTACGCCTCCACCGCCCACGTCGCCCGGCTGGTGGACGCCCCCGTCGTGCTGGTGCTCGACACCACCGCCCAGGGGCGCTCGGCCGCCGCGCTGGTGCTCGGCATGCGCGCCTTCGACCCCGCCGTGCGCATCGGCGGGGTGATCCTCAACCGGGTCGGCTCACCCCGGCACGAGGCCCTGCTGCGCGACGCGCTCGCCGAGGTGGACGTGCCGGTGCTCGGGGCCGTCAGCCGGGCCGAGGAGGTCGCCGCCCCGTCGCGGCACCTCGGGCTCGTCCCCGTCGCCGAGCGGGCCCCGGAGTCCGAGGAGATCGTGGCCGCCCTCGCCGACCTGGTCACCGCCACCGTGGACCTGGACGCGCTGCTCGACCTGGCCCGCACCGCCCCGCCGCTGACCGCGCCGGCCTGGGATCCGGTCGCCGCCGTCGGCGGCCCCGCCACCGGCCCCGCCACCGGCGCCGGCCCGACCGTCGCGCTCGCCGCCGGCGCCGCCTTCACCTTCTCGTACGCCGAGACGGCCGAACTGCTCGCGGCGGCCGGCGCGACCGTGGCCCCGTTCGACCCGCTGCGCGACCCGGCGCTGCCGGCCGGCACCCGGGCCGTGGTGATCGGCGGCGGCTTCCCCGAAGCGCACGCCGAGGCCCTCGCCGGCAACGCGGCGCTGCGCGCCGAGCTGGGCGCCTTCGACGGGCCGGTGGTCGCCGAGTGCGCCGGCCTGCTCTACCTGGGGCGCTCCCTCGACGGCGTGCCGATGTGCGGGCGGCTGGACCTGACCGCCCGGATGAGCGGCCGGCTCACCCTCGGCTACCGGCAGGCCGTGGCCGCCGCCGACTCCCCGGTGACCCGGGCCGGCGAGCCGGTACGCGGACACGAGTTCCACCGCACCGTCACCGACCCCGGCCACGGCGACACCCCCGCGTGGCGCTGGGACGACCGGGAGCACGGCTTCGTCGACGGCCGGGTGCACGCCTCCTACCTGCACGTGCACTGGGCCGGCCAGCCGCTGGCCGCCCGCCGCCTGGTGGAGGCGTGCCGGTGAGCGCCCCGACGGGTGAGCCGCCGACGGGTGGACCGGGCCGGCCGACGCTCACCGGGGTGGGCGTGGGGCCGGGCGACCCGGAGCTGCTGACCGTGAAGGCGGTCCGGGTGCTGCGCGAGGCCGACGTGGTCTTCGTCCCGGTCATGGCCGACGGCCCCGGCCCCGCCGCGGGGGTCGGCGCCGGAACGGACCCGCGGGCCGTCGACGGCGTCGGGCGCGCCGAGGCGACCGTGCGGGCGTACGTGGCCGACGGGCAGGTGCGGCGGCTGCCGTTCGCGCTCGACGACCGGGGCGGCGCCACGCCCCGCCGGCGGGCCGCCTGGGACGCCGCCGCCCGCGCCGTCGTCGACGCCCTCGACGCGGGCGCGACGCGGATCGCGTTCGCCACCATCGGCGACCCCAACGTGTACTCCACCTTCGGCTACCTGGCCCAAAGCGTGCGCGCGCTGCGGCCCGCCGTCGAGGTCGGCACCGTCCCGGGAATTACCGCCATGCAGGACCTCGCCGCCCGCAGCGGCACCGTGCTCTGCGAGGGACGCGAGCCGCTGACCCTGCTGCCGGCCACCGCCGGGCTCGCGCTGTTCGCCGACGCCCTCGCCGGCCCGGGGACCGTCGTGGCGTACAAGGGCTGGCGGCGGCACCCGGAGTTCGTCGAGGAGCTGCGCCGGCAGGGCCGCCTCGACGACGCCGTGCTCGGGCGGGCGCTCGGCCTGCCCGGCGAGCGGATCGGCCCGCCCGCGCCGGACGACGACGACCTGCCGTACCTGTCGACGCTGCTCGTCCCGGCCCGCCGGGAGACCAGGGGAGGAAAGCTTTGACCACCGTAGAAGCGACCACGGGGAAGGTCTGGTTCGTGGGGGCCGGGCCGGGCGCCGCCGACCTGCTCACGCTGCGCGCCGCGCGGGTGATCGGCGAGGCGGACGTGGTGGTCTGGGCGGCCAGCCTGGTGCACGCCGACGTGCTCGCCCACGCCCGCGCCGACGCCGAGATCATCGACTCGTCCGAGCTGCCGATGGAGGGCGTGCTCCCCCTCTACGAGCGGGCCGCCGCGCAGGGGCTGACCGTGGCCCGGATCCACTCCGGCGACCCCGCGCTGTGGGGCGCGGTGCAGGAGCAGCTCGACATGTGCCGGGCCCTCGGGCTGGCCGTCGAGGTCGTGCCGGGCGTCTCCTCGTTCACCGCCGTCGCGGCGCTCGTCGAGCGGGAGCTGACCATCCCCGAGGTCGCCCAGTCGGTGATCCTCACCCGCCTCGAGGGCGGCAAGACGCCGATGCCGGCGGGGGAGCGGGTCCGCGACTTCGCCCGCCACGGCACCACCATGGCGCTGTTCCTCTCCGCCGCCCGCTCGGGGCAGGTGCAGGCCGAGCTGCTGGCCGGCGGCTATCCGGCGGACACCCCGGCCGTGGTGGCGTACCAGGCGACCTGGCCGGACGAGCTGGTGGTGCGCTGCACGGTCGGCACCCTGGCCGACACCGTTCGGGAGCACAAGCTGTGGAAGCACACGCTGTTCCTGGTCGGGCCGGCGCTGGGCGCCAGCGGCACCCGGTCGCACCTGTACCACCCCGGGCACTTCCACACCTTCCGCCGGGCCGAGCCTGCCGCCCGCGCCGAGCTGCGCCGCCGCCGCGCGGACGCGGCCCGGCCGGGCGGGAACGCCGACCGGGCCGCCGGGGACGCGGACCCGTCGGTCAGCGACGCCGGGGCGCCGGGGCCGGCCCGGTGACGTACGCCGAGCCGCCGCTGCGCGAGCCGGACCTGCCGCGTACCGCGAAGGTCCGGCCCCGCGCGCTGCGCACCGGCTGGACGACCGGGGCCTGCGCCACCGCGGCGGCCAAGGCCGCCGTCACCGCGCTGGTCACCGGCGTGCCGCCGCGGGAGGTCGAGATCGGCCTGCCCGCCGGCCGCCGGGTGAGCTTCCCGGTCGACCGCTGCGAGCTGGCCCCGCCGCCCGCCGCGCGCGCCGAGGCCGTGGTGGTCAAGGACGCCGGGGACGACCCCGACGTCACCCACGGCGCGCACCTGACGGCCACCGTCGAGTGGCGCGACGAGCCCGGCCTCGACCTCGCCGGCGGGCCGGGCGTCGGCACCGTCACCAAGCCCGGCCTCGGGCTGCCCGTCGGCGGCCCGGCGATCAACGAGACCCCGCGCCGGATGATCGGCCAGGCCGTCGCCGAGGTCGTCGACCTCGCCGAGGTCGGCGTACGGGTGGTGATCAGCGTCCCCGGCGGCGAGGTGATGGCCCGCAAGACCACCAACCGGCGGCTCGGCATCCTCGGCGGCATCTCCATCCTCGGCACCACCGGGATCGTCCGCCCCTTTTCGACGGCGTCCTGGCGGGCCAGCGTGGTGCAGGCGGTGCACGTCATGGCCGCCCAGGGCGAGCGGACCGTGGTGCTGTGCACCGGCGGGCGCACCGAGCGGGCCGCCCGGGCGCTGCTGCCGGAGCTGCCGGAGGTCTGCTTCGTCGAGGTCGGCGACTTCACCGGCGCGGCGGTCACCGCCGCCGTCGGCGACGGCATGACCGGGGTGGTCTTCGTCGGGATGGCCGGCAAGCTGGCCAAGCTCGCCGCCGGCGTGCTGATGACCCACTACACCCGGTCCAAGGTGGACCTGTCCCTGCTCGGCGCGGTCACCGCCGAGGCCGGCGGCGACCCGGCCCTGGTGGCCGAGGTGGCGGCGGCCAACACCGGCCGGCACGCGTACGAGCTGTGGGAGGCCGCCGGGCTGCTGCGCCCCGCCGGCGACCTGCTCTGCCACCGGGTACGCCAGGTGCTGCTGCGCTTCGCCGAACACGCCGTCGACGTCGACGTGGCGATGGTCGACTTCGCGGGGGACCGGCTGGTCGCCTCCTCGGGGCGGTGGGCCGCGTGACCCACCCCGTCACCGTCGTCGGCGTCGACGCGGCCGGGGCGCCGCCGTACCCGGCCGCCGTCGCCGCGCTGGCCGGGGCCCGGCTGGCCGTCGGCGCGGCCCGGCACCTCGCCGCCGTCGCCCTCCCCGAGGGCTGCGCCACGGTGGCCCTCGGCCCGCTCGCGCCGGCGCTGGAACGGCTCGCCGCCGCCGTGGCCGACGGCGTCCCGGCCGTCGTGCTGGCCAGCGGCGACCCGGGGCTGTTCGGCATCGTCCGCCGGCTGCGCGCCGACGGGCTGCCCGTGCGGGTGCTGCCCGCCGTGTCCAGCGTGGCCGCCGCGTTCGCCCGCGCCGGCCTGCCGTGGGACGGCGCGGCGGTGGTCAGCGCCCACGGCCGGGACCTGCGGCCCGCGCTCAACGCGGCCCGCGCGCTGCCGGCCGTCGCCGTGCTCACCGCGCCCGGCGCGGGGGCCGCCGAGATCGGCGCGGGCCTGGTCGGCTGGCCGCGCCGGCTCGTCGTCGCCGAGCACCTGGGCACCCCGGCCGAGCGGGTCACCGAGACCACGCCCGCCGAGGCCGCCGCCGCGACCTGGGCCGACCCGCACGTGCTGCTGTCCCTCGCCGACCGGACCACCGATCCCGCGGTGGCCCCCGATCCCGCCGTGGCCCCTGATCCGGCCGGTCCCGGCGTGGCCGGCGGGGCCGGCCGGCCCGATCCCGCCGGGCCGGCCGGCGGGGCGCGGGCGGACAACCAGCCGGCCGCCGCCCCGGCCGGCGGCTGGGCGCTGCCCGAGGACGCGTACGCCCACCGCGACTCCATGATCACCAAGGCGGAGGTACGCGCCCTCGCCGTGGCCCGGCTGCGCCCCCGGCTCGGCCGGCTCGTCTGGGACGTCGGCGCGGGCAGCGGCTCCGTCGGCGTCGAGTGCGCGCTGCTCGGCGCGGCCGTCGTCGCCGTCGAGCGCGACCCGGACGCCGTCGACCTGGTCCGGCGCAACGCCGCCGCCCACGGGGTCGACGTGCGGGTGGTCGCCGGGGCGGCCCCGGCCGCGCTCGACGGGCTGCCCGACCCGGACGCCGTCTTCGTCGGCGGGGGCGGTCTGGACGTGCTCGCCGCCGTGGCCGCCCGCGAACCGGCCCGGATCGTGGTGACCCTCGCCGCCCTGGACCGGGTCGCCCCCGCGCTGGCCCTGCTGCGCGAGCACGGCTACCGCGCCGAGGGCGTCCAACTCTCCGCCGCCCGGCTGGCCGACCTGCCCGGCGGGTCGGTGCGGCTGGCCGCCACCAATCCTGTCGTCGTCCTCACGGGGGAGCTTCCTTGACCACGATCCGCATCGGACTCGTCGCGGCCACCGCCGCCGGACGCCGGCACGCCCGTACCGTCGCCGACGCCTGGCCGCACGCCCGCCTCGTCGACGCCGACACCGTCGGCGACGCGCTGCGCGCCGCCTTCACCGGATACGACGCGGTGGTGGCGTTCCTGGCCACCGGCGCGGTCGTCCGCGTCCTCGCGCCGCTGCTCGGCGACAAGCGCACCGACCCGGCGGTCGTGGTGGTGGACGAGGCGGCCCGGCACGCCGTGGCGCTGCTCGGCGGCCACGCCGGGGGCGCGAACGCCCTCGCCGCCGAGGTCGGCGCGCTGCTCGACGCCCGGCCGGTGGTCACCACCGCCACCGACGCGGTCGACCTGCCCGGCCTGGACACCCTCGGCTGGCCCGTCGAGGGGGCGGTCGCCGCCGTCAGCCGGGCGATCCTCGACGGCGAGCCCGTGCGGCTCGAGGCCGACGCCACCTGGCCGCTGCCCGCCCTGCCCGACACCGTGCGCCCCGACGCGCCCGCCGACGCGTACCGGCTGCTGGTCACCGACCGGGTGGTGCCGACGGACGAGCGGACCGCTGTGCTCCGGCCCCCGTCGCTGGTGGTCGGGGTGGGCGGCAGCCGGGGCGTACCGGCCGCCGAGGTGCGCGCCCTGCTGGACCGGGTGCTGGCCCGACGCCGGGCTGAGCCCGGCGAGCGTGCGCGCCCTGGCCAGCGCCGACGTCAAGGCCGACGAGGCGGGCATCCGGTCGACCGCCGACACGCTCGGCGTACCCCTGGTGACCCACCCGGCGGCGGACCTGGCGGCGGTCGACGTGCCCAACCCCAGCGAGGTGGTCCGCGCGGCGGTCGGCACGCCCAGCGTCGCGGAGGCCGCGGCGCTGCTCGGCGAGCCCGGCCGGCACGCCACCGCGGAGCTGGTGGCGCCCAAGACCGCCTCCGCGATGGCCACCGTGGCGGTGGCCCGGCACGCGCCGCGCGGCCGGCTGGCGATCGTCGGCCTCGGCCCCGGCGCGACCGACCTGCGCACCCCGCGCGCGGTCGCCGAGCTGCGCCGCGCCGCCGTGGTCGTCGGCCTCGACCAGTACGTCGAGCAGGTGCGCGACCTGCTGCGCCCCGGCACCCGGGTGCTGGCCAGCGGCCTCGGCGCGGAGGAGGAGCGGGCCCGCGCCGCCGTGGCCGAGGCCACCGCCGGGTACGCGGTCGCGCTGATCGGCTCCGGCGACGCCGGGGTGTACGCGATGGCCAGCCCCGCCCTGGAGTACGCCGACGACCGCATCGACGTGGTCGGGGTGCCCGGGGTGACCGCCGCCCTCGCCGCGGCGGCGCTGCTCGGCGCGCCGCTCGGCCACGACCACGCGTACCTGAGCCTGTCCGACCTGCACACCCCCTGGGAGGTCATCGAGCGGCGGGTCGCCGCCGCCGCCGAGGGCGACTTCGTGGCGCTGCTGTACAACCCGCGCAGCCGCGCCCGGGACTGGCAGCTCGACGCCGCGCTGCGCGTCTTCGCGAAGCACCGCCCGCCGGACACCCCGGTCGGCGTGGTGCGCAACGCCAGCCGCGACGGCGAGCGGGTGCGGCTGGCCACCCTGGCCACCTTCGACGCCGGGACGGTGGACATGTACAGCGTCGTGGTCGTCGGCAGCAGTCAGACCCGGATCGTCGCCGGCCGGATGGTCACCCCGCGGGGGTACCGGTGGCGCAGCTGACCGCGCCCGTGGTCATCGGCCCCTGCCAGGGCTGCGGCGCGTGCCTGCTGACCTGCCCCACGCACGCCATCCGGCCCACGCCGGCCGGCCTGCGGGTCCGGGCCGACCGGTGCACCGGCTGCCTGGAGTGCCTGGAGATCTGCCCGGTGGACGCGATCCGCGTCGCCGGCACCGACCGCCCAGAAGGAGTCCGATGAGTTCGACCACGGTCAGCGCAGCGCCCCCGGCGGGCCGGTGGAGCCGCGCCGAGCGGCTACGCCTCGGCGGTATCGTGCTCGCCGTCGCCGTGCTGCACGTCGCCGGCTGGAGCCTGTACCTGTACTGGAACGACCAGCCCGCGGCGGCCGGCGGCCTGGCCGGGGCGGGCGCCCTGGCGTACGCGCTCGGCGTGCGGCACGCCTTCGACGCCGACCACATCGCCGCGATCGACGACACCACCCGGCTGATGCTGCTGCGCGGGCGCCGGCCCGTCGGCGTCGGCTTCTTCTTCGCCCTCGGGCACAGCGCGGTGGTGCTGCTGCTCGCCCTGGTGATCGGGCTGGCCTCGGCCAACCTCACCGGGCCCGGCCTCGCCCAGGCACGCGAGGTGGGCGCGACCGTCGCCGCCGTCACCGCCACGCTGTTCCTGGCCCTGGTCGCCGTGCTCAACGCCGTGGTGCTGGCCGGCCTGGCCCGGCTGTGGCGGCGGCTGCGCCACGGCGACCTCGACGAGCGGGAGCTGGACCTGCAACTGCTCAACCGGGGGCTGATGCAGCGGGTGCTCGGCTCCCGGGCCCGCGCCCTGGTCCGCTCCTCCTGGCACATGGCGCCCGTCGGCTTCCTCTTCGGCCTCGGCCTGGAGACGGCCAGCGAGGTGACCCTGCTCGCCCTGTCGGCCAGCGCCGCCGCCGCCGGCGGGCTGCCCGTGCTGGCCCTGCTCACCCTGCCGCTGCTGTTCGCCGCCGGGATGTCGGCCATGGACACCGCCGACAGCCTGCTGATGAGCCGGGCGTACTCGTGGGCGTACCGGCAGCCGGCCCGGCGGCTGTACTACAACCTGGCCACCACCGCCGTGACGGTGCTGGTCGGCGCGCTGGTGGCCAGCGTCTACCTGGCGAGCCTGCTGGCCGACCACCTCGGGGTGTCCGCCCTCGCCGGGTACGCGGCGGTCGCCGACCACTTCGAGCAGCTCGGCTACGCCGTCGTCGCGGTGTTCGCCCTCGCCTGGGCGGGCGCGGTCGCGCTGTGGAAGCTGCGCGGCTACGACCGCCGCTACGGCTCCTCCGGCCCGGCCGCGGCCGTCGCGGGCTCCGGGGGCGAGTCCGGGGCCGTCGCCGGCTCCGGGGGCGAGACCGGGGCGGCCGACGCGGAGGGGGAGCGCCGGTGAGCCGGGTCGTGCACCCGATCGAGCAGGAGTCGTACGCGATCCTGCGCTCCCGGGTCGACCTGTCCGGCCTGCCGCCGCTGACCCGCGCCGTCACCGAGCGGGTCGTGCACGCCAGCGCCGACCTCGACTACGTCGCCGACCTCGTCTGTGATGAGGCGGGCCTGGCCGGCGGGCTGGCCGCGCTGCGCGCCGGCGCGCCCGTGGTCACCGACGTGGCGATGGTCGCCGCCGGGATCACCCGTGCCGGCCTGGACCTGGTCTGTCCGATCGCCGAGCCGGCCGCCGCCGCGCTGGCCCGCGAGGCCGGGATCACCCGCTCCGCGGCGGCCGTCCGGCTGGCGTACGACCGGGTCGGCCCCGGCGCGGTCTGGGTGGTCGGCTGCGCGCCCACCGCGCTGTTCGAGCTGATCGACCTCGACGTCCGGCCGGCGCTGGTCGTCGGCCTGCCCGTCGGGTTCGTCGGCGCCGCCGAGTCCAAGGCCGCGCTGCGGGCCAGCGGACTGCCCGCGGTCTCCAACGTCGGCGAGAAGGGCGGCTCCGCCGTCGCCGCCGCTGCCCTCAACGCCCTGCTCTACCTGGAGGAATCCCCATGAACCCGGCCCCGGACCCCCGGACCCCGCTGCTGCTGGTCGGGCACGGCACCCGCAGCACGGCCGGGGTCGACCAGTTCCTCGCGCTGGTCGAGCGCATCCGCCGCCGCGCCGCCTTCGACGACGTCGAGGGCGGGTTCATCGAGCTGTCCCGCCCGCCGCTGACCGACGCGGTCGGCGCGCTCGTCGAGCGGGGCCGGCGTCGGCTGGTCGCCCTGCCCCTCGTCCTCGCCGCCGCCGGCCACGGCAAGGGCGACATCCCCGCCGCGCTGGCCCGGGAGCGGGCCCGCCAGCCGGGGCTGACGTACGCCTTCGGCCGGCCGCTGGGCCCCCACCCGCTGCTGCACGAGGCCCTGGAGCAGCGCATCGACGACGCGCTGGCCGGCGACGACCGGGCGGGGACGTGGGTGGCGCTGATCGGCCGCGGCTCCACCGACCCGGACGCCAACGCCGAGGTCGTCAAGGTGGCGCGGCTGCTGTGGGAGGGGCGCGGGTACGCCGGGGTGGAGGCGGGCTTCATCTCGCTCGCCGAGCCGTCGGTGCCGGCCGTGCTGGACCGGCTGCGCCGCCTGGGCGCCCGCCGGATCGTCGTCGCCCCGTACTTCCTGTTCGCCGGGGTGCTGCCGGACCGGATCGCCGCCCAGTCGGCGGAGTTCGCCGCCGCCCACCCCGACCTGGACGTGCGGGTCGCCGACCTGATCGGCGACTGCGACGCCCTCGCCGACCTGGTGCTGCTCCGGCACGCCGAGGCGCTGCGCGGGGACATCCGAATGAACTGCGACACCTGCGCGTACCGGGTGGCGCTGCCCGGCTTCCTCGACAAGGTCGGCCGGCCGCAGACCCCGCACGACCACCCCGACGACCCGGTCGGCGGCCACGACCACCACGACCACGACGGGCATCCGCACGCCCACGACCACCACCATCACGGGCACGACCACGAGCCGGTGCTGCGCCCGGGGCAGGTCGCCGTCGTCGGCGGCGGGCCCGGCCCCGACGACCTGATCACCGTACGGGGCAAGGCCATGCTGGACGCGGCGGACGTGGTGGTGACCGACCGGCTCGCCCCCCGCGGCCTGCTCGACGGGCTGCGCCCCGGCGTGCTGGTCGTGGACGCGGCGAAGGTGCCCCGGGGCCCGTCGATGGGGCAGGACGCCATCAACGACACCCTGGTCCGGCACGCCCGCGCCGGCCGGCGGGTGGTCCGCCTCAAGGGCGGCGACCCGTACGTCTTCGGCCGCGGGCACGAGGAGGTGCAGGCGTGCGCCGCGGCCGGGGTGGAGACGGTCGTCGTCCCCGGGGTGACCAGCGCCGTCGCCGCGCCCGCCCTGGCCGGCGTGCCGGTGACCCACCGGGGCGTGGCGCACGAGTTCACGGTCGTGTCCGGGCACCTGCCGCCGGGGCATCCGCAGTCCCTGGTCGACTGGGCCGCGCTGGGCCGCGCGCGGGGCACCCTCGTGCTGCTCATGGCGGTCGACACGATCGACAAGATCGCCGCCGAGCTGATCGAGCACGGCCGGGCCCCCGACACCCCGGCGGTGGCGGTGCAGGACGCCGGGCACCCGAGCCAACGGGCGCTGCCGTCCCGGCTGGACGAGGTCGGCGCGCTGGCCACCCGGGAGGGCGTCCAGCCCCCGGCGGTGTTCGTGATCGGCCCGGTCGCCGCGCTGCTGTGAGAGGAGGAGGGGCTTGCTCCTGTCGACAGGGCCAGCCCCTCCTCCCTCTCCTGTTCCTCAGCCGAGCAGGGCGCGGGCCAGCGCGTAGCCGGCGGACGCCGCGGCCAGGCCGGCGGCCACGCTGCCCAGCGCGTTGGCCAGGGCGCGCCCCCGGGCCCCGTCGCGGGCCAGTCGCAGCGTCTCGTAGCCGAACGTCGAGTACGTGGTCAGCGCGCCGCACAGGCCCGTGCCGAGCAGCGCGCCCAGCGCCGGCCCGGTGGGCGCCCCCACCAGGGCGCCGAGCAGGAGCGACCCGAGCACGTTGACGGTCAGCGTGCCCCACGGGAACGCCGAGCCGTACCGGGCCTGCACGGCGCGGTCGGTGAGGTACCGCAGCGGCGCCCCGACGGCCGCGCCGAGGGCCACGAGCAGGACGGTCACCGGGCCGCGTCCGGTCGTACGCCGCCGGAGGCCGGGTCGCCCGCGCCGCCGGAGGCGGGGGCTGCTCTCCCGGCGCGGGCGAGCAGCCGGCCGGCGGCGGCGTCGCCGAGCCAGACCGCGACCAGCGCCGTCACCAGGGTCGCGGCCAGGTACGCCAGCGCGGTGCCCGGCGCCCCGGCGGCCAGCGCCAGGCGCGCGTCCACCACGTACGTGGAGAAGGTGGTGAAGCCGCCGAGCACCCCGACGCCGAGGAACGGCCGGGTGAGCGGGCGGGTGCGGCCGGCGGCGACCACCGCCATCAGCGCCCCGATCAGCAGGCAACCGGTCACGTTGACGGCGAACGTCGCCCACGGGAAGCCACCGGGGCGGTGCGGAAGGGCGGCCTGGAGCCCCGCGCGGGCGAGCGCGCCGAGCACGCCCCCGGCCGCGATGGCGCCGAGCACCGCCGCCGGGTGCGCGCGCAGTTCGGCCCGGTCCGCGGGTACGCGCAGGTCGACGTCGGGATCCACCCGACCCGGGCTCCCTTCGCTCACCTGTCCGTCCTTTCCCGTCGATCATGGAGTTGGCGGCGCTCTCGGGCACCGGACCGGCCGTCAACTCCATGATCGACCTGGCTGGGTCGCGGGGCGGACCCGGTCGACGGCCGCTGTGGAGCTGCCCCGTTCACGCTAGCGCCCGAAGGATCGGCGTCGGGTTCCGGCCGCGGGACGGCGGTGGCTGCCGACAGCGCGGCCGGGGCGGCTCCACAGGGCGGGCGGGTCCTAGGATCGGCGCCATGCGCGTCCTGGTGGTCTCCGCGCCGTTGATCGGGCACGTCTTTCCGCTGCTGCCCCTGGCCGTCGCGTTGCGCCAGGCGGGGCACGAGGTGCTCGTCGCCACCGGCGCCGACGGGCTGGCCGCCGCCCGGGCCGGCGTCCCCGCCGTACGCCAGGAGAACTCCCTGTTCGACGGCCGCGAGCTGGTCCGGGCGACCACGGAACGGCTGGGCCCCGCGCTGCGCCGGCACGGCCTCGCCGCGCTTCCGCCGCCCGCCGCGGCCCTGGCCGTCGCCCCGCCCAGCGTCACCGCGCAGGAGGGCTGGCCGATGCTTTACGTCTCCTACGCCGGCGGCGGGGAGCTGCCCGACTGGCTCGCCGAGCCGGGCTCCCGGCCCCGCGTCCTGGTCACCCGCAGCACCCTCGCCGGCCCCGACGGGGGCGGCGCGATGCGCGCGGTGGTCGCCGCCGCCGACCGGGTGGACGCCGAGTTCGTGCTGGTCCGCCCCTCCGCCCGGCTGGCCGCGTCCCGGCTGCCGGCCAACGTCCGGGCGGTCGACTGGATCCCGCTGGCCGCCGCGCTGCCGGCGAGTGCCGCGCTGGTGCACCACGGCGGGGCGGGCAGCGCGCTCGGGGCGCTCGTCGCCGGCGTCCCGCAGTTGGCCACCGTCGGCCCGGGGGACCGCCGGCACAACGCGGAGCTGATCGCCGCCCGGGGCGCCGGTCTCGCCGCCCCGGGCCGGCGGATCACCGCGGCGCTGCTCACCCGACTGGTCACCGACGCGTCCCTGGCCGAGGCGGCCCGGCAGGTCAGCCGGGAGATCGCCGACCGGCCGGCCCCGGCCGACCTGGTGCCCCGCCTGGAGGCGCTGTGCTGATCCGCTGGCAGCGCCGGCCCGGCGCGCCGATGTCTCACCCCGGTGCCAGGATGGCGGGATGACTCAGATCGCCCTGTTCCACTCCGTGTACGGCCTGCGCCCGGCCGTGCTGGCCGCCGCCGACCGCCTCCGCGCCGCCGGGCACCAGGTGGTCACCCCCGACCTGTACGGGGTGCCCGCCGCCGGGACCGTCGACGAGGGCTTCGCCCTGCTCGACAAGGTCGGCCGGGACACGGCGCTGGACCGGGCCCGCGCGGCGGTGGCCGATCTGCCGCCCGACGCGGTGCTGGGCGGCTTCTCGTTCGGCTGCGCGGTGGCCGCCGACCTGCTCGTCGAGCGGCCCTCCGCCGCGGCCCTGCTCCTGCTGCACGGCATCGCCGGCGGCCCGGAGGCCGTCCGCCCGGGCCTGCCGGTGCAGCTGCACCTGGCCGACCCAGACGAGTTCGAGCCCCAGGAGGACGTCGACGCGTGGCAGCGGGCGATGACCGAGGCCGGGGCGGACCTGACGGTCTTCCGCTACCCGGGGCCCGGCCACCTCTACACCGACCCCGACCTGCCCGACCACGACGCCGCCGCCGCGGAGCTGACCTGGGAACGGGTGCTCGCCTTCCTCGACGGCCGCTGACCCCGCCCGCGGCTGCGCTCTGCCCCGCCGTCGGCTGGATCCGGGGACCACCCGGCGTCGTCGGTCGCTGTGGAGCTGCCCCGTTCGTGCGCCCGGGAGTGCGACGCTCCCGCCTCCCATGCCGTGCCGTCGGTACGCGGCCTCGTCGCGGCATGGGGGAGCCGTGCTCCCGACGACCGACCACATCTTCGTGATCCTCGCCGAGTTCGGCCGAACCCGCAGAGCGCCGTCGCGCACCGCCCCGGCTGTGCGGGCAGCTCCACAGGCGGCCGACGGGGCACGCGTGGTCGACCCGGGAACTGAGCCCGGCGCGGCTGGCAGGCGTGGCAGGCCGGGGCACGGACCGGCCTGTCGCCGCTTCGCCCGTTCCGCCCGGGAACGCCGCGGGTTCCGCCTACCGTCGGGGCAGGGCGTGAGGGGGTGGCGCGGCATGGCGGAACGGCGGGACGGGGTGCAACCGGGGCGGACGCGGGGGCAGCGGGAGCCGAGCCGGCCGGACCGGAGCCTGCACGCCGCACGGGACCCGGTCCACAGCGACCGCCCCCACCGGGGCCTCGCGACGATCCCGGCGTGCGTGGACAGCCACCACCGGCCCGGCCCGCCTCCGGGCCGGTTGCGTCGCTGGCTGTTCCAGCACCGGGTGCAGCCGATCGGGCCGGAGACGCGGGAGACCGAGGCCAGGGTCCACGCCTGGTGGCAGGTGATGTGCCTGACCGGCGTCGACTACTTCTCCACCCTGTCGTACCTGCCCGGCATCGCGGCCGTCGCGGCCGGCGCGTTGTCCCCGCTGGCGACGCTGTTGATCGTGGCGCTGACCCTGTTCGGGATGCTGCCGATGTACCGGCGGGTGGCCCGGGAGAGCCCACACGGGCAGGGGTCGGTGGCGATGCTGGAGCGGCTGCTGCCGTTCTGGCGGGGAAAGATCTTCGTCCTCGTCCTGCTCGGCTTCGTGGCCACCTCGTGGATCATCACGATCACCCTGTCGGCGGCCGACGCGACCGTGCACCTGCTGGAGAACCCGTACCTGCCGGACGCGCTGCACGGCCGGTTCGTCGCGGTCGCGGTCACCGTCGGGCTGCTGCTCGTCCTCGGCGGGGTGTTCCTGCTCGGCTTCCGTGAGGCGGTCGGGGTGGCCATCCCGCTGGTGGCGGCGTTCCTGGTGCTGAACGCGGTGGTGGTCGCCGCCGGCCTGGCCAACGTCCTCGCCGACCCCGGTGTGCTCGCCTCCTGGCGGAACGCGCTGGTCCCCGCCGGCGGTGGGCTCGTCCACGGGGTCAGCCAGGCCGTGCTGGCGTTCCCGCTGCTGGTGCTCGGCCTCTCCGGCTTCGAGACCGGGGTCAGCATGATGCCGCTGGTCGCCGGGCAGGGGCCGGACCGGGAGGCCCGGCTGGCCGCCCGCGTCCGCAACACCCGCAGGCTGCTGGCCACCGCCGCGTTCATCATGTCGGGTTACCTGGTCACGACGACCTTCGTCACCACCGTGCTCATCCCGCCGCACGAGTTCGGCCCGGGCGGCCAGGCCCAGGGCCGGGCCCTGGCGTTCCTGGCGCACGAGTACCTGGGCGAGGGCTTCGGCACCGTGTACGACATCAGCAGCGTGCTGATCCTGTGGTTCGCCGGGGCGTCGGCGATGGCCGGCCTGATCAACATCGTGCCGCGCTACCTGCCGTCGTACGGGATGGCGCCGGAGTGGGGCCGGGCGGTGCGGCCCGTCGTCCTCGTCTACACGGCGATCAGCATCGCCATCACCGTCGCCTTCGGCGCCGACGTCAACGCCCAGGCCGGCGCGTACGCCACGGGCATCCTGGCGATGATGGTCTCCGGCGCGGTGGCGGTGGCCATCTCGGCGGTGCGCCGCCAGCAGCGCCTCGCCGCCGTCGGCTTCACGGTGCTCACCGTCGTCCTGGGGTACGCCCTGTTCGAGAACGTGATCGAGAAACCGGACGGGACCGCGATCTCCGCCATGTTCATCCTCGGCATCATCGCCGTGTCGCTGGTGTCCCGGGTGTCGCGCACCACCGAGCTGCGGGCGGAGCGGATCGAGTTCGACGAGGCGGCCCGCCGGTTCGTCGCCGACAGCCTCTCGCACGACGGGCAGCTGCACCTGATCGCCAACAGGCGGCAGAGCGGCGGGGTGGAGGAGTACCGGGACAAGGAGATCACGCAGCGGGGCGTGAACCCGGTGCCGGGCGCGGCGGACGTGCTGTTCCTGGAGATCGACGTGGTGGACCCGTCGGAGTTCAGCCGGGTGCTGCGGGTGCACGGGGTCGAGGTCGAGGGGTACCGGGTGCTGCGGGCGAGCAGCCCGGCGGCGCCGAACGCCATCGCGGCGATCCTGCTGGCGCTGCGCGACGCCACGCAGGTACGACCGCACGCGCACTTCGAGTGGTCCGAGGGCAACCCGATCGCCCACCTGCTGCGGTACCTGATCCTGGGCCGGGGGGACACCCCGCCCGTGGTACGGGAGATCCTCCGCGAGTCCGAGCCGGACCCGGCCCGCCGCCCCCGCATCCACGTCGGCGGGTGAGGAAGGGCCACGGAGCGCCGGAGGCGTCCGATCGCGGCAGCCCGGGTGCCCGTCGCGACTGGCCGCTCGCGGACACGGTACGGCCCGCGTCGCTCGTGCGGCGCGGGCCGGGGTGGCGCTGGCCTACTTCGAAGGCTCGGGGAGTTCGCAGTCGACCTTCGGGTTGGCGCCCAGGTAGTTCAGCGGGCCGGCCACGATGGTCACCAGGATCGTGCCGGCCTCGGCGCAGTTGGCGTCGTCGCCTTTGTAGTAGCCACGCTGACCAGCGGCGATCGCGCCGATGACCAGCCAGATGACCAGGATGACTCCCAGGATCGAGGGGCCGCTCCGCATGGCTTCCTCCGGGGTTGTATGGGCCGAGGTGAGGCCCTTGTACCCAACGGCGAGGATCGGCTAAACGGCGCTGCGCCCGACGCGGCGGTATGGCCGCCGCCGGTCAACGCGCTTGTCGGCGACATGGCGGTGACGCCGTGGCACCGTCACCGCCATGTCGCCGACCTGGCGATGGACCTCGGTCAGGCGTCGCCCACGGCCACCGGCAGCACCCGCTCGGCCTCGGCCGGAGCGCCCGCGAGCACCCGGGCCTGCTGCGGCCAGGTGGCCAGGCTCGGCGCGCCCCGGAGCCCGGCGGCCCGGATGGTCTCTCGCAGCGCCGCCTCGTCCAGGTCGGCCAGCTGCTGATAGGTGCGGACGCCGGCGTCGTGCAGTGCGGCGGCCATCTTCGGGCCGATGCCCTGGATGCGACGGAAGTCGTCGGTCGACGCGGCGGCCCCGGCGGCCTCGTCGGTCTCGGCCCCGGTCCCGCCGGTGGCGGCGGCCCCGACGGTCTCGGCCCCGACGGTCTCGGTCGCTCCGGCCCCGGGCTCGCCGGTCCCGCCGCTGGCGGCGGGCACAGGGGCGGCCGGCACCTCGGCCTCGTCGGCGACAGCGGGAGACGCGTCCGGCTTCGCGTCGGCGTCCACCGCCGCGGCCGGCGCGTCCGTCCCCACCGCGTCCGGGTTCACGTCGGCCGGGTTTACATCGGCCGGGTTCACGTCGGCCCGGATCGCGTCGGCCGGCGTCGCCGCGCCGGCCGACGGGAGGGTGGCCGGCGGCGTCTCGGCCGTGTCCCGGTTTCCGGTCTCCGGCAGGCCGGCGTCCTCGGTCTCGGCGCGCGGGGCCGGGACGGTCGGCTCGGCCTTCCGGTCGTCCCCGGTGGGCTCGGCGGCCGGAGCCGCGGCCGGGGCGGCCTTCCCGTCGTCTCCGGTCGGCTCGGCGGCGGCCCCGGCCGGCTCCCGGGTGTCCGCCGGCACCGGCGCGGTGTCCTCGGGGGCGAAGGCGGCCTGGTCGCTGTCGGCCAGGACCGCGCCCGGCCGGGTGGGCTCGGCGGTGTCCGGGGCCGGCTCGTCGACGACGGCCTCCGTCGTCGTCGCAGCCACCGTCGCCGCCGGTGGCTGCAGGTCGATGGTGGCCTCGACCGGCGCGTCGGACACGCCGGTCGCCCCGGCGGCCGGGGCGCGCTCCACGATGGACGCCTGCGCGTCCTGCCGGCCGCGCAGCACCCAGCCGGCGGCCAGACCCACCAGCAGCGCCAGGATCGCGAACAACCACTGCCCGAAAGTCGACGGCACGGTGCACCTCCCTGTTGCGTATGTCGAATGAAAGTCGCGAGTAAGACTCGCCGCAGCTTCGCATACGCTCGGTATCGCGCGACACGGTGGCTCCGGGCTTCCGGTGCTGGTAGGACGGGTCGCGCCTACGGTGGCCGCGAGGTTACCCAGGGTGTTCGCGCGGGCGGCCGTCCCGGCCGGGGTCGGCCCTCGGCGGCGGGGTCCCGCGTGGACGCCCCGGCGACGCCGACGGACGCCGGGTCAGCCGGCGCTTCCGGTGGGGCTGATCGACGGCCGGCCGGCGTCCCAGCTGTAGAAACACCCGGCGATGGCGTCGCGGGGGGAGTGCCAGATCGGGAGGTACGGCGAGGTGTGCGCGGACAGCCGCTCGTTGACCTGGTGGTACAGCGGGTGGCTGCGGGCCTCGGCCAGCGCGTCCGCGTGGACGTCCGCGGTCTCCATCAGGTGTACGCACAGGTCGTGCAGGCAGTACAGGGAGCGGTGCCGGATGCCGGTCAGCCGGGGCAGCTCGGTCTCGTCGGACTCGGCGAAGATCTGCGCGACCCGCCCCTCGGACCCGGGGATGATCCTGCTGACGATCAGTAGGCGACTCATGGAACCCCTCCCGCCGGATCGGACGCCGGGCCCGATCGACAGGCCGCGCGCTACGTGTCCCCACCCTGCGCCACACCGTGTCACGTCATCGTCACGATGTGGACACTGACCGTGACGGAATTGTCGGTGGGCCCGACCGGCGGTCGCGCGGGACGGCGTCAGTGGGGCCGCGGGGCGGGACCGCGGGGCCCGGCGGGCGGCGGGGTGGCGTCGCGGGGCGGTGCGGGCCGCGGCGTGGCGTCCCGGGGCCCCGCGGGCCGCGGGGCGGTGCGGGTGGCCCGGCGGATGGGCGCGAGGGTGTCGTCGAGCAGCGCGCACATGGCCGCCGACGGTTCCAGCCGCAGCTCGCGCAGCAGCAGGTCGCGGTAGACGTAGAAGGCGTGCACCGCCTCGAAGGCGTTGCCCTCGGCGAGGTGGATGCGCACCACCAGCCGGTGCGGGGTCTCGCGCAGCGGCTCGGCGGCCATCGCCTCCAGGGCCGCCTCCAGGGCCTCGCCGTGCCGGCCGGCGGCCAGATGGTGGTCGGCGAGTTCCTCGAGCATGTGCAGGCGCAGCTGACGTAGCCGCTCCCGCTCCATCAGCACCCAGTCGTCGTACCAGCCGGGCAGCAGGTCGTGTCGGCCGGCGGCGAGCGCGCCGGCCGCGATGCGGTGTTCGTCGCCGTCGCGGACCCGGGCGGCGGTGCGCACCAGGTCGTCGACGTCGAGTCGGACCACGGGGTGCAGGCGTACGCTGTCGCCGCTGGTCTCCACCGGACAGCACGGGTCCTGGCGCAGCCGCCACAGGGCGGTGCGCAGGGACGACAGGGCGCGCTCCTCGGACGCCTCGGGCCACAGCAGCCCGGCGAGGTGGCTGCGGGTGGATCCCGGGCGCAGCCCGATGAGCGCGATGACGCGTTGCAGTCCGCGCGGCACGACCACCGGCACCTCGTCGTGCAACAGCCGGAACCCGCCGAGCAGGTGCAGCGAGATGTCCGGCGCGGGACGGGCGCCGACGGTCGGAATGCGCTTGTCAGCGGTCACGGCGGCACCCCCTGCGCCGGGGCCCGCCCCCGGCCGTCCTGTGTCCCCGGCACGGCTGCCCCGGACGTCGCGCCGCGCGACGCCACCACCCCCGGGCGCCGGCCTGCGACGCTGCGGGCGCCGGGCTGACCGCGTCGAACATATCAACAATGGTTACTCTGGGTCAATGGAGTGGTCGCTGTGGGAACCGTCCACGCTGCTCGTGAAAGCCGCTCCGAACAGCGGAAACATGTACCCGTCGAGGCGCGTGGCCGAACAGTCCGCACATAGCTGATGCACAGTTTCCGTCAACCCACCGTCACCACGGGGAGGCTTCGGTGGACGGTCCGGGGTGACGTGCCGGTGACGGAGGGCCGCGCATCGTGTCCGCAGTCGTCGGGCGTGACGGGTCCGTCGCGCCGCACCGGATCGCGTCAGCCGCAGGAGGCCATACATGGACCGATCGCTGATCGTGGCGAAGGTCGTCCCGACCGCCGAGGATCGGGTCGCCGAGATCTTCGCCGAGTCGGACGCGACGGAGCTGCCGCGCCTGGTCGGCGTGCGCCACCGGTCGCTGTACCGGCTGTACGACCTGTACGTGCACCTGTTGGAGACCGAGCAGCCCGCCGACGGCGCCGTGGAGGGGGTACGGGGGCACCCGGAATTCGTCCGGGTCAGCGACCGGCTCCGCCCGTACATCTCGCCGTACCTGCCGACCTGGCAGTCCCCCCGGGACGCCATGGCGCACTGCTTCTACCGCTGGGACGCCCCGGGCGAGGTGAGCCGGCCGTGACCGCGACCGCCTCGCAGGACGAGCAGCTCTGGGCGCGCTGCGCCGGCTGCGCCAGCCTGCTCTACCGCAAGCGGCTGCGCCGCAACCTGGACGTCTGCCCCGAGTGCGGGGCGCACACCCGGCTGAGCGCGCCGGAACGGCTGCGTCAGCTCGTCGACCCGGACACCTTCACCCCGCTGCCCGACCGGCCGGTCGCGATCGACCCGATCGGGTTCGTGGACGCGGTGCCGTACCCGCAGCGGCTCGCCGCGGCCCGGGCCGGGACCGGCCTGGGCGAGGCCGTGGTCTGCGGCACCGCCCGCATCGGCGGTCACCCGGTGGCGCTGGCGGTGATGGACTTCCGGTTCCTCGGCGGCAGCCTCGGCTGCGCCGTCGGGGAGCTCATCACCCTGGCCGCCGAGCGGGCCCTGGCCGACGGGATCCCGCTGGTGCTGGTGACCGCCTCCGGTGGCGCGCGCATGCAGGAGGGGGCGCTGTCGCTGATGCAGATGGCCACCGTCAGCCAGGCCATCGCCGGGCTGCGGGAGGCGGGCCTGCTCACCGTCAGCGTGGTCACCGACCCGACGTACGGGGGTGTGGCCGCGTCGTTCGCCACGAACACGGACGTGGTGCTGGCCGAGACCGGCGCGCGGATGGGGTTCGCCGGCCCCCGGGTGATCCGGCAGGTGACCGGCCGGGCGCTGCCGGAGGGGTTCCAGACCGCGGAGTTCCTGCTGCGGCACGGGCAGGTCGACATGGTGGTCACCCGGCGTGCCCTGCGCGGCCGGCTGACCGCGCTGCTCGCCGCCGCGCACGCCGGCCGGGCCGCGGCGCGCCATCGGGGCGTACCCGGGCAGGAGTCGGCGGCCGGCGCGGCCGGCGGGGACCGGACGACGCGCGCCGCCGCGGGGGCCGACGGGGACCCGTGGGAGACGGTGCGGGCGGCCCGGCACCCCGGCCGGCCGACCACGTTGGACTACCTCGACACGGCGTTCGACGGGTTCGTGGAGCTGCACGGCGACCGGCTCGGGCGGGACTGCCCGGCCGTGGTGGGCGGCCTGGCCCGGCTCGACGGACGCCACGTCATGGTGATCGGCCACCAGAAGGGACACACCACGGGCGAGCTGGTGGCCCGCAACTTCGGCATGGCCAGCCCGGCCGGGCACCGCAAGGCGCTGCGGCTGATGCGGCTGGCCGCGCGGCTGGGCCTGCCGGTGGTGACCCTGGTCGACACCCCCGGCGCGGACCCGGGCGTCGGCGCGGAGGAGCAGGGGCAGGCGGCGGCCATCGCCGAGAACATCCTCGCCTTGAGCGTGCTGCCCACGCCGGTGGTCGCCGTGGTCACCGGCGAGGGCGGCAGCGGCGGAGCCCTCGCGCTGGCCGTGGCCGACCGGGTGCTGATGCTGCAGCGGGCCGTCTACTCGGTGATCAGCCCGGAGGGCTGCGCGGCGATCCTCTGGCCGGACAGCTCGGCGGCCCCGCAGGCCGCCCGCGCGCTGCGGCTGACCGCTGCGGACCTGTGCCGGATCGGCGTCGCCGACGAGATGGTGGCCGAGCCGCCCGGCGGGACGCAGGCCGACCCGGCGGCCGCGGCCGAACTGCTACGCGCCGCCGTACTGGCCAACCTCACGCCGCTGCTGGACGTGCCGGCGGCGACGCTGGTGCGCCGCCGCCGGCAGCGGTTCCGCCGGTTCGGGGCAGCCCGCCTCGGTGCCGGGGCGGGTGCCCGGTGACCGCGGAGTCGGCGACGTCGGTGCCGAGCCCTAACGGCAGGCCGACCGGTGGGGAGGAGGTGCTGACCGGGCTGCGGCGGCACGCCCGCCAGCTCGTGGAGGAGCTGGCCGGGCCGGTGCGGCGGGTCCGGCTGCGCAGCGGGGACACGGTGCTGGAGGTGGAGTGGCACGACCCCGTCGGAGCGGTGCCGGCACCCCGCCCGGCCGCCCCGGCCGCGGCCCCGGCCCCCGCCGTCGCGCCGGTCGCGGCGCCGCCCGTCGCGGACGGCCGGTCGGTGGTGCGCTCGCCGATGGTCGGCACCTTCTACCGAGCCCCGGAGCCCGGCGCGGCGCCGTTCGTCGCCGTCGGCGACCTGGTGCGGCCCGGTCAGGTGATCGGGATCGTCGAGGCGATGAAGTTGATGAACGAGGTGACCGCCGACCGGGCGGGCCGGGTGGTCGAGCTGCTCGTGGGCGACGGCCAGCCGGTCGAGTACGACCAGCCGCTGGTCGCCGTGGCAACGGTCTGAGGGCCGCGGGTGATGGTGATGTTCGAGAAGGTGCTGATCGCCAACCGGGGCGAGATCGCGCTACGGGTCCTGCGGGCCTGCCGTGAGCTGGGCATCCGTACGGTGGTCGTCTACTCCAGCGCCGACGCCGACTCGCTGCCGGTGCGCCTCGCCGACGAGGCGGTGCGGATCGGGCCGGCGGCCAGCCGGCGCAGCTATCTCAACGCCGCGGCGATCGTCGAGGCGGCCCGGCGTACCGGGGCGCAGGCGGTGCACCCGGGGTACGGGTTCCTCTCCGAGGACGCCGACTTCGCCGAGATCTGCGCCGACAACGGGCTGACGTTCATCGGCCCGCCGCCGCAGGTGATGTCCGCGCTCGGGGACAAGTCCACCGCGCGGGCGCTGATGCTCGAGGCCGGGCTGCCGCTGCCGCCGGGCAGCGTGCAGACCCTGCCGACCGTCGAGGCGGCCGCCGAGGTGGCCGCCGGGATCGGCTACCCGGTGATCGTGAAGGCGGCCGCCGGCGGGGGCGGCCGGGGCATGACCGTGGTGCGCCGCCCCGCCGACCTCGCCCGGGCGTACGCGCGGACCCGCGCTGCCGCGCAGGCCGTCTTCGGCGACGACCGGGTGTACGTCGAGCGGTACCTCACCGACGCCCGGCACGTCGAGGTGCAGGTGCTCTGCGACGCCCACGGCGCCGGGGTGCACCTGGGCACCCGGGACTGCTCGGTGCAGCGGCGCCACCAGAAGCTGGTCGAGGAGGCGCCCGCCCCGGGACTGTCCACGGCCACCCTGGACGCGATCGCCGCCACGGCGCTGCGCGGCGTCCTCGACGTCGGCTTCACCGGCGCGGGGACCGTCGAGTTCCTGGTCGACGACGAGGAGCGGTTCCACTTCCTGGAGATCAACTGTCGGATCCAGGTGGAGCACCCGGTCACCGAGATGATCACCGGCATCGACCTGGTGCACGAGCAGCTGCACGTCGCCGCCGGGGTGCCGCTGCGGCTGCGGCAGGAGGACATCCGCCCGCACGGGGTGGCCGTGGAGTGCCGGATCAACGTCGAGGACCCGGCGCGGGGCTTCGCGCCCACTCCCGGCCGGCTGACCCGGTTCACGCCGCCCGGCGGCCCGTTCACCCGGGTCGACACCCACGGCCACGTCGGCTACGTGGTCGGCCCGCACTACGACTCGCTGCTGGCCAAGGTCGCCGTCTGGGGGCCGGACCGCACCCTGGCGCTGGACCGGCTCGAGCGCGCCCTCGACGAGTTCGACATCGACGGGCCGGGCGTGCGGACGACCATCCCCTTCGTGCGTCGGGTCCTCGACGACCCGACGTTCCGCAAGGCCGGGCACACCACCGCCCTCGTCGACCGCCTGCTCGCCGCCCCCGCGCCGCCCGCGGACCGTGCCGCCGCCCCCGCGCCGCCCGCGGACCGTGCCGCCGCCCCCGCGCGGCCCGGCCGGGCCGCCCCTCCTTCCACCGACCGCCCCGAACCGTTCGACCATCAGCCCCGGAGGACCCGATGACCGTCACCCACGGCCGACCGCGCGCAGCGGACATCACCGACATTCTGGTCGCGCACTGCGGCCTGGACGCCGACGCCGCCGCCCGCGCGCCCGCCGCGTCCCTGGAGGAGCTGGGCATGGACTCCCTCGCCCTGCTCGAACTGCAGGCGGTGGTCGCGGACCGCTGGCAGGTGCAGATCCCCGAACAGGCCGCGCAGCTCAGCATCCCCGCCGTGGCCGACCTGGTCGCCCGGCAGGCCGTCCCGCCCGACGACCCGGTCCCACCCATACAGCGGGCGGCGACCGAGCCGCCCACCGGACCGGACCGGGCCGGCGAGCAGGGGCCCGGGCACACGGAGAACGGCATCGTCATCGCCGCGCCGCTGTCGCTGGTCTGGGACGTCACCAACGACGTCGCAAACTGGCCCCAGCTGTTCACCGAGTACGCCGCGGCGGAGATCCTGCGCCGCACCGGCGACACCGTGCTGTTCCGGCTGACGATGGTGCCCGACGAGAACGGCATCTCGTGGAGCTGGGTCAGCGAGCGTACGGCCGACCCGGTCACCCGGACCGTCCGGGCACACCGGGTGGAGACCGGCCCGTTCGAGTTCATGCGGCTGCGCTGGTACTACACCTGCGAGCCGGAGGGCACCCGGCTGACCTGGGTGCAGGACTTCGCCATGAAGCCCGACGCGCCGATCGACACCCCCGCCATGGTCGAGCGGATCAACGCCAACAGCAGGGTGCAGCTCGCCGTCATCAAGGAACGGATCGAGCGGATGGCCGCCAGCGACACCCCCGGAGGCACGGATGAGTGAGACGGTCGAGCGTACGGTGGCCGCCCGGGACGTGGCACCCGACCGGCGGCGCGGCGGCGAGCTGCGGGTCCTGCTCGGGCCGAAGACCGTCGGCAGCACCTCCGGGTTCATGGGGGTGGCCGCGCTGGCGCCGGGGGAGCGCATCGCCGAGCACTACCACCCGTACAGCGAGGAGTTCCTGTACGTCGCGCGCGGCGCGATCACCGTGGACCTCGACGACGTACCGGTGCCGCTGGCCGCCGGGGAGGCGCTGTTCGTGCCGGTCAACGTCCGGCACCGGCTGCGCAACACCGGGCCCGAGCCTGCCGAGGTGGTCTTCCACCTCGGCCCGCTCGCCCCCCGGCCGGAACTGGGCCACGTCGACACCGAGGTGGCCGAGCGGCGGGGCGCGTCGTGACCGGGCGCCGCACGGTGGTGACCGGCGTCGGGGTGGTCGCCCCGGGCGGCGCGACCCGGGACCGGTTCTGGAAGACGATCACCGAGGGACGGACGGCGACGCGGCGGATCACCTTCTTCGACCCGTCGCCGTTCCGGTCCCGCATCGCCGCCGAGTGCGACTTCGACCCCGTCGCCGCCGGGCTCACCGCCGCCGAGCGGCGGCGCGCCGACCGGTACGTCCAGTTCGCCCTCGCCTGCTCGATCGAGGCGGTCGCCGACAGCGGCCTGGCGCTGACCGACGCCGAGCGGGACCGCGCCGGGGTGGTGCTCGGCACCGCCGTCGGCGGCACGATGGCCCTGGAGCAGGAGTACGTGACCGTCAGCGACGCCGGCCACCGGTGGCTGGTCGACCACGCGCGCGGCGGGCCGTACCTGTACCAGGCGTTGGTGCCCAGCAGCCTGGCCGCCGACGTGGCCTGCCGGCACGGCCTGCACGGCCCCGCGCAGGTGGTCTCCACCGGCTGCACCTCCGGCATCGACGCCATCGGGTACGCCCACCAGCTCATCGCCGACGACGAGGCCGACATCGTGCTGGCCGGGGCCGCCGACTCGCCGATCTCCCCGGTCACCGTCGCCTCCTTCGACGCCATCAAGGCGACCACCCCCGACAACGACGACCCGGCGCACGCCTCCCGGCCGTTCGACGCCGACCGGCACGGGTTCGTCCTCGCCGAGGGGGCGGCCGTGCTGGTGCTGGAGGAGTACGAGCACGCCCGCCGCCGGGGCGCGCACGTCTACTGCGAGGTCGTCGGGTACGCCAGCCGCAGCAACGGTTACCACATGACGGGGCTGCGTCCGGACGGGCTGGAGATGGGGCTGGCCATCGCGGCGGCGATGAAGCAGGCTCGGCTCGCTCCGGAGCGGGTCTCCTACATCAGCGCCCACGGCTCGGGCACCCGGCAGAACGACCGGCACGAGACGGCGGCGTTCAAGCGGGCGCTCGGCGAGGCCGCGTACCGGGTGCCGGTCAGCTCGATCAAGTCCATGGTGGGCCACTCGCTCGGCGCGATCGGCTCCATCGAGATGGCCGCCTGCGCCCTGGCCATCGAGTACGGGGTGGTGCCGCCGACGGCGAACTGGGCCACCCGGGACCCGGAGTGCGACCTGGACTACGTGCCCAACGAGGCCCGGGAACTGCCGGTGGACGTGGCGCTGTCGGTGGGCAGCGGCTTCGGCGGCTTCCAGTCCGCGATGGTGTTCCGCCGGCTCGCCGGGGCGGCGACGACATGAGCGCCCCCGCCGCCTCCGCCGTCCCGGCGGTGCCCCGGGCCGTGGTCACCGGCATCGGCGTCGTCGCGCCCAGCGGGATCGGCGCGGACGCGCACTGGGCCACGATCACCTCGGGAACCCGCCGCACCGGGCCGATCACCCTGTTCGACCCGGCCGGCTACCCGACCCGCCTCGCCGGGGAGGTGTCCGGCTTCGAGCCCCTCGACTGGGCCGACAACCGGCGGCTGGTGCAGACCGACCGGTGGACGCACCTCGGGTTCGCGGCGACCCGGCTGGCGCTGGCCGACGCCGGGCTGCCCGAGCGGGCCCCCGACCCGTACGGGTACGCCGTCACGCTGGCCAGTTCCTCCGGCGGCAACCTGTTCGGGCAGCGGGAGCTGCAACGGCTGTGGGGCGGGTCGTCGCGCACCGTCGGGGCGTACCAGTCGATCGCCTGGTTCTACGCCGCCAGCGTGGGGCAACTGTCGATCCACCACCAGTTCAAGGGCCCGTGCGGGGTGCTGGTCGCGGAGGGCGCCGGCGGGCTGGACAGCCTCGCGCACGCCGCGCGTACCGTCCGGCGGGGCACTCCGGTGGTGGTCGCCGGGGCCACCGAGTGCCCGCTGAGCCCGTACGCGCTGGCCTGCCAGCTCGCCTCCGGGCTGCTCAGCGCCGACGACGACCCGGAGCGGGCGTACCGGCCCTTCGACGCCGGGGCCGCCGGGTACGTGCCGGCCGAGGGCGGGGCGGTGTTCGTCGTGGAGGAGCTGAGCCACGCGCTGTCGCGGGGCGCGCGGATCTACGGCGAGGTCGCCGGCTGGGCCGCCACCCACGACGCCGCGCACACCGGCCCGGACACGCCCGTCGACCCGACGCAGTACGCGCGGGCGATGCGGCTGGCCCTGGGCCGCGCCGGGGTCGCCGCCGAGGAGGTGGACGTGGTGCTGCCCGACGCGCTGGGCGTGCCCCGCCACGACCGGGCCGAGGCCGAGGCGCTGCGGGCCGTCTTCGGCGCCCGGCCGGTGCCGGTGAGCACCCACAAGTCGCTGACCGGCCGGGCCCACCAGGGCGGTTCGGCGCTGGACGTGGCCACGGCGCTGCTCGCCTTCCGGCACGACCTGCTGCCCGCCTCCGCCGGCCCGGGCACCCCGGCCGAGGGCTGCGAGCTGGACTTCCTGCGCGACCCCCGGCGGCCGGCCTCCCGGGTGGCGCTGGTGTGCGCCCGCGGGTTCGACGGCTTCAACAGCGCACTGGTGGTACGCGGCGCGGCACCGCCACCCCGGCGGCCGTGAGACGGGCCTGCCGACCCGGCGGCGTCGACCCTACGACCCGTCGAGGGTCACCTCGGCCAGGTAGACGCAGGTCCGCTCCTCGTGGGAGGAGTAGTAGCTGACCCGCAGCACCCCGTCGTGCCAGTCCAGGCCCGGGTAGCCGCAGTCGCCGCCGGACGGCAGCGCGACCAGCTCGGTGAGGGCGCCCCGCTCCGGGTCGACGGCGCAGATCGAGGTGCGCGGGCCGCCGTCGAGCAGGCGTACCCCGGCGACCAGGCGGCCGTCGGGCAGGCCGAGCAGGGCCGGCCCGCCCACCTGCACGCCGAGGTCGGTCCAGGCCCAGTGCCGGTACGGCGGCCGGGACCGCCCGAGCTGGGCGGTGGCCGCCTCCCGGTCCCGGCGCAGCAGGCAGACGGCCGTGCCGTCCGAGGTGAAGACCAGCCCCGACTCGTTCGGGTAGCCGCCGAGGTAGAGGGACTCCACGACCGGCTGGAGGTCGAACCCGTCGCCGCTGCGGTACAGCCGGACGAGGCGCGGCTCCCGGGTGGCGTAGCCGACGCCGTACATGGCGCCGCCGTGCCAGGCCGCCTGCCACACCCACATGTCGGGTTCACCGATCGGGGTGGGCTCGCCCCACCGCTCTCCGTCGGTCGACAGCCAGGTCACCGTGCGGAACGATCTGGTGGTGCCCGCCCCGAGCCCGGCCGGGCTTTGCGTCACCGCGGCGGCGAGCAGTTGCAGCCGACCGTCCGGCCGGGCAACGAACCGGGGGTCACGCAGGTCGGTCGCCTGGCGTTCCAGCCGGGCGGCCGGGCCCCAGCGCCGGCCGTCGTCGGAGGCGAGCACCCGGATCGCGCCGTCGGCGGAGAGGTGTCCGGCGCCCTCCCGGAACGCACAGAGCCACCGACCCCGGTGCCGCACCAGGTCGGTGAAGGCGCTGTGCCCGGCGGCGTCCCCGATTCGGTGCACCGCCGCCACGCGGGCGGCGGCCACCGGGCTCGCGGTCGATGGTGGCGTCATCGTGGTGGCCTCCTCGCCGGTCCGGTGGCGCCTGAACCGCCGACGGTAGCCACGCCGGCCGACGCCGGCCGGGCTCGGGGGCGAACGCCCGGGAAACATCGGAGGGCGTGACCGCGATGGCGAACGGGGCGGACAGCCGCCGCCGGGGGTGGTTCCGTTTCCGTCCGGGTGGCGCCCACGGTGGCCCCGCCTCGGGCAGGATGGTTCCCGTGGTGCAGGTGGCGGTGTGCGGGCCGGCGGACGCGACGGGCGGCGAGCTGACGCACGCGTGGCGGGTGGGGGAGCTGCTGGCCGAACGCGGCGTCACGGTGCTCTGCGGGGGCGGCGGCGGGGTGATGGCGGCGGTCGCCGGGGGTGCCCGCTCCCGCGCCGGCCTGGTCATCGGGGTACGCCCCGACGACGGGCGCGACCCGCGGCCGGCCGCCGACGTCTCCGCCACCGTCGTGACGAACATGGGCCAGGCCCGCAACGCGATCCTGGTGTGGAGCGCCGACGCGGTGATCGCCGTCGGCGGCTCGTGGGGGACGCTGAGCGAGGTCGCCCTCGCCCTGCGCCGGGGCGGCATCCCGGTGGTGACGCTCGGCGGCTGGCGCGTCGTCGACGCCACCGGCGTGCCCGTCGTCGGGCCCGTCCACGCCGACACCCCCGAGGAGGCGGTGCGCGCCGCGCTCGCCGCGCCCGCGCCGCCGCCGTCCGGCGACTGACGCGTACGCTGCCGGCGGTCGGTTCCGGCGGCGCCCCGTCGGCCCGGCGTGCCCGCTGCGTCGCCGCCCGGCCACCACCCGTGTTCCGGCCGCCCGGCCGATCGACCATAATGGACGCATGGTCGCTTGGGAGTACGCACTTCTGGTCCGCCGCTACCAGGGGCAGGGACGCAATTTCCACGTCTCGTTCGTCTGGTACGCCCCCGACGGCTCCCGCGCCGACGTCACCGCGTACGGCGACACCGCGATCGCGCACCTCAACCGGGTCGGCCGGGACGGCTGGGAGCTGGTCTCGGCGGCCGAGGACGTCAACAACGTCCAGGGCAGCACCGAGGTGCACCGCTACCATCTCAAGCGCCCCCTCGACCGCTCCTGACCCCGGCCGGGGCGCGCGCGTTGCTACCGTCCTCCCACCGCCGCGCGGTCGCGGGCGGTGGGAGGAGGAGCGATGGGCGAGCCGCTCCGCCACGTCGTCGGGATCGACTTCGGCACCCTCACCGGCCGCGCCGTCGTCGTGGACGTCGCCGACGGCCGGGAGCGCGGCAGCGCCGTGCACCCGTACCGGCACGGGGTGATCACCGAGCGGCTGCCCGGCGGCCCGGCGCTGCCGCCGGACTGGGCGTTGCAGCACCCCGACGACTACCGCGACGTGCTGCGCGTCGCCGTGCCCGCCGCGCTGCGCGACGCCCGCGTCGACCCCGCCGACGTGATCGGCATCGCCGTGGACGCCACCTCCTGCACGGTGCTGCCCACCCTGGCCGACGGCACCCCGCTGTGCGAGCTGCCGGAGCTGCGGGACCGCCCGCACGCGTACCCGAAGCTGTGGAAGCACCACGCGGCCCAGCGGCAGGCCGACCGGATCAACGCCCTGGCCGCCGAGCGCGGCGAGCCGTGGCTGCCCCGCTACGGAGGCCGGGTCTCCGCCGAGTGGCTGCCCGCCAAGGCCCTCCAGACACTGGAGGAGGACCCGGCCGTCTTCGACCGGGCGCGGCGCTTCGTCGAGGCGGCCGACTGGATCGTCTGGCAGCTCTGCGGCCGGGAGACCCGCAACGTCTCGGCCGCCGGCTACAAGGCGCTGCGCCAGGACGCGGCGTACCCGTCGGCGGAGTTCCTCCGCGCGCTGCACCCGCGCCTCGACGGCCTGCTGGCCCGCCTCGACGGTCCGCTCGCCCCGGTCGGCGCCCGCGCGGGCGGGCTCACCGCCGAGGCCGCCTCCTGGACCGGCCTGCGCCCCGGCACCGCCGTCGGGGTGGGCGCCATCGACGCCCACGTCACCGCCGCCGCGGCTTGCTCCGTCGCCCCGGGCCGGATGCTCGCCGTGCTCGGCACCTCCACCTGCCTGATCATGAACGCGGAGACGTACCGGGACGTGCCGGGGGTGTGCGGGGCGGTCGACGGCGGGGTGACCACCGGCGCGTGGGGCTACGAGGCCGGGCAGAGCGGCGTCGGCGACATCTTCGCCTGGTACGTCGACAACGCCCTGCCCGCCTCCTACGCGCGGCGCGCCCGCGAGCTCGGGATCACCCCGTACGACCTGCTGGACTCCCTCGCCGCCGACCAGCCCGTCGGCGGGCACGGCCTGCTCGCCCTGGACTGGCACAGCGGCAACCGGTCCGTGCTGATGGACCACGAGCTCAGCGGCGTGCTGCTCGGGCTGACCCTGGCCACCCGGCCGGAGGACATCTGGCGGGCGCTGCTGGAGGCCACCGCGTTCGGGGCACGCACCGTGGTCGCCGCGTTCGAGGCGGCCGGGATCCGGGTCGACGAGCTGACCGCCGCCGGCGGGCTCACCCGCAACCGGCTGCTCATGCGGATCTACGCCGACGTGATCGGCCGCCCGCTGCACGTGGTCGACGCCGAGCAGCCGGCCGCGCTCGGGGCCGCCGTCCACGCGGCGGTGGCCGCCGGAGCGTACCCGGACGTGCCGGCCGCGTCGGAGGCGATGGGGGCGCGCCGCCGCGAGACGTACCACCCGGAGCCGGCCCGCCGCGCCGCGTACGACGAGCTGTACGCCGACTACCGGGAGCTGCACGACCACTTCGGCCGCGGCGGCAGCGGCGTCCTGCACCGCCTGCGCGCCCGCCGCAACCGCCCCCACTGACGCCGCCCACCCCGGCCGCGCTGGGCCGCCCTGCCCCCACCGGCCCCCGGTGATCATGGAGTTGACGGCGGTTGGAGGGATCAAACCCGCCGCCAACCTTATGATCACGCAGGGCGGTGGGAACGGCGACGCCCCCGCACCGGCGGACCGGGGCGGGGGCGTCGGGGCGTCGGGGGGAGGGGAGTCAGCCCAGGTCGACCGACGGGTAGAGGGGGAAGTTGGTCAGCAGCTCGCTGGCCTGCTTGCTCACCCTGTCGGCCAGCGCCGGGTCGAGGACGTACTTCGCCTTCGACGGGGTGCCGTCGGTGTTCGCGCCCGGCGTCGTCTGGGTGAGCACGGTGTGGATCAGCTCGGCGGTGGCGTCCATCTCAGCGGTGCCGAGGCCCCGGGTGGTCAACGCGGGGGTGCCGATCCGGATGCCGGAGGTGTACCAGGCGCCGTTCGGGTCCTGCGGGACGGCGTTGCGGTTGGTCACGATGCCCGAGTCGAGCAGCGCCTGCTCGGCCTGCCGGCCCGTCAGGCCGTATCCGGAGACGTCGATGAGGACCAGGTGGTTGTCGGTGCCGCCGGTGACCAGCGTCGCGCCCCGGCGCAGCAGCCCCTCGGCGAGCGCCTGGGCGTTGTCGACGACCCGCTGGGCGTAGCCGGCGAAGTCGGGGCGGCGGGCCTCGGCCAGCGCGACCGCCTTGGCGGCCATCACGTGCGGCAGCGGGCCGCCGAGCACCATCGGGCAGCCCCGGTCGACCTGGTCGGCCAGCTCCGGGCCGCACAGCACCAGGCCGCCACGCGGGCCGCGCAGCGACTTGTGGGTGGTGGTGGTGACGATGTGCGCGTGCGGCACCGGGTCGAAGTCGCCGGTGAACACCTTGCCCGCCACCAGGCCGGCGAAGTGCGCCATGTCGACCATGAAGGTCGCGCCGACCGAGTCGGCGATCTCCCGCATGATCCGGAAGTTGACCTTCCGCGGGTACGCCGAGTAGCCGGCGACCAGGATCAGCGGCTTGAACTCCCGCGCCGCCTCGGCGACCTTGTCGTAGTCGACCAGCCCGGTCGCCGGGTCGGTGCCGTAGCTGCGCTGGTCGAACATCTTGCCGGAGATGTTCGGACGGAAGCCGTGGGTGAGGTGGCCGCCCGCGTCCAGCGACATGCCCAGCATCCGCTGGTTGCCCAGCTCCCGGCGCAGCGCGAACCAGTCCGCCTCGGTCAGCTCGTTGACCTGCCGCACCTGCGCCTTCTTCAGCGCCGGCGCCTCGACCCGGTCGGCCAGGATCGCCCAGAACGCCACCAGGTTGGCGTCGATGCCGGAGTGCGGCTGCGCGTACGCGTGCGCGGCGCCGAACAGCTCCCGGGCGTGCTCGGCGGCCAGTGCCTCGACGGTGTCCACGTTCTGGCAGCCGGCGTAGAAGCGACGGCCGACGGTGCCCTCGGCGTACTTGTCGCTGAACCAGTTGCCCATCGCCAGCAGGGTGGCGGGGGAGGCGTAGTTCTCGCTGGCGATCAGCTTCAGCGACTCCCGCTGGTCGGCCAGCTCGGCGCGGATCGCGTCGGCGACCCGGGGCTCGACGGCGCGGATCACCTCGAGGGCGGAGCGGAACGCGGTGGACTCGGTGCTCGGCGACGACATGCGACCTCCTACTGACGTGCGGTGGAAGGCCCAGGCGCTCGGCATGTGTCCTCGTGACGGGGCCGCTCCCCGATGGTTCTCCATCCTCACGCGCCAGTCACGGCCCGTGCCGATCGTACCCGGTCGGGCCCGCTGCCTCCGGACGACCTCCGCCACCGCGTCTCCCGTGGGGCGCGGCGCTCCCCTAAGATCGGCTGATGATCGTGGGGGAGGACGGGGCGCTGCTCGCGATCAGCGACCTGCACGTCGGGTACGCGGAGAACCGCGCGATCGTCGAGGGCCTGCAACCCGGCTCGCCGGCCGACTGGCTGCTGGTCGCGGGTGACGTGGGCGACACGGTCGAGGACATCGAATGGGCGCTGGGCCTGCTCAGCCGGCGCTTCGCGAAGGTGATCTGGGTGCCCGGCAACCACGAGCTGTGGACGCCCCCGGCCGACGAGGTCACCCTGCGCGGCGAAGCCCGCTACCGGCACCTCGTCGACCGCTGCCGCGCCCTGGGCGTGGTCACCCCGGAGGATCCGTACCCGGTCTGGCGGGGCCCGGGCGGGCCCGCGCTGATCGCGCCGCTGTTCCTGTTGTACGACTACAGCTGGCGGCCCCCGGGCCTCGACCGCGAGGCGGCGCTGGCCGAGGCGTACCGCACGGGGATCGTCTGCACCGACGAGTTCCTGCTGCACCCGGACCCGTACCCGAGCCGGCAGGCGTGGTGCGCCGCCCGGGTCGCCGAGACCGCCCGCCGGCTCGACGCCCGGGACCCGGACCTGCCGACGGTGCTGGTCAACCACTGGCCGCTGCTGCGCGAGCCGACCCGCATCCTGCGCTACCCGATCTTTGCCCAGTGGTGCGGCACCGAGGACACCGCCGACTGGCACGTGCGCTACGACGCTGCCGCCGTCGTGTACGGCCACCTGCACATCCCCCGGACGACCTGGCACGACGGGGTGCGCTTCGAGGAGGTGTCGGTGGGCTACCCGCGCGAGTGGCGCCCCCGGCCCACCCCACCCGGCCAGCTCCGCCGCATCCTCCCCGCCCCCTGACCGGCCCCTGCGCCCGATCTTGGACAGTTGTCGTTCACGCGGCAAGAACGACAACTGTCCAAGATCGGGGACGCTGGTGGCGTCTTGGTGGCGTCGCTGCGCGGCTCAGGCCGTCACCGCGTCCATCGCCTTCTTGATCGCCTTCGGGTCGCTCGGGCTGCGCGGCGCGTCCCTACGCAGCGCGATCATCCGCTCGCCGATCTCCTGCAACTCCTTGCGGCCGAGCGCGTCCCGCACCTTCGGGAACCACTCCTGCTCCTCCTCCTCGACGTGGTGCAGCACGTTCTCGATCAGCACCGTCGTCTTGGCGTTGAAGTGCTCGTCGTCGGCGTCCATGGCGGCCAGCTCGGCGCACAGCACGTCGGCGACGTGGTGCTCCTCGTACGACTCCAGGATGTCGTCCTCCAGGTCCGGCAGCAGCCGGCGGACCTCCGGGTACATCACCGGATCACCGCCAGGATGCCCCGCCCTTCAGGGCGGGGAGGAATGGCGGACGTGCCGTCAGCCATGACTGTCCTTTCTGGTATGACTGGTTTTGTGCGGACGGCGTACAGGTGTCGGGTGTACCCGACCCCGGAGCAGGCGGTGGTGCTGAACCGCACGTTCGGCTGCGTCAGGGTGGTGTGGAACCGCACTCTCGCCGCCCGTCACGCCCGCTGGCACACCGAACGGAAGTCCACCTCCTACGCGGAGACGGATCGGGCGCTGACCGAGATGAAAAAGCAGCCCGACCTGGCGTTCCTGGGTGAGGTGTCGTCGGTGCCGTTGCAGCAGACCCTGCGCCACCAGCACACCGCCATGACCGCCTTTTTCCAGAAACGGGCCCGGTATCCGCGCTACAAGTCCCGCCACGGCCGCCAGTCCGCCTCCTACACCCGGTCGGCCTTCCGAATGCGTAACGGCAATCTGACGTTGGGAAAAACACCCGGTGTGCTGAGGTTTGTGTGGTCGTGGCCCGACGTCGACCCGGCCGGGTTGGATCCGACGATGGTGACGGTGTCGCGTGACCCCGACGGCCGCTGGTTCGTCACCTTCGCCGTCGACATCGCCACACCCACCCCACCCGAACCGCCGGGCGAGGTGGTGGGCGTCGACCTCGGCCTGACCGACTTTGCGGTGCTGTCCACCGGCGAACGCATCTCCCACCCCCGGCACATGGAGCGCCGCGAACGCCGACTCAAGCGGTACCAGCGGATGATGGCCCGAAAACAGAAGGGCTCCGCCAACGACCCTGTTGCTGAATTCGTGACATGCCGTTGTGGATCCAGTGTGTTGGCTGGTCTGTCCTGAATGATCGTGTTGCTGGTCGGCTTTTCCCCTCTCCCGGCCGCAGGATGGTTTCGCCGATGTCGAT